>JAJDDS010000582.1 GCA_029260195.1 Phycisphaerae bacterium | reverse complement strand
TCGGCTGGTCCCACCCGCCTCAGCCCCAGCCACAGCACAGGAAGCCCGGCAACAACGAAAGGCGCTACCCGCGTCGCCGATCGATCAAGCTTGTTGCCTGCGGAACATATTCCGACAGCCTGTTACGGTCGCGGCTCTGTTGGGGCGGGGGAAGTTGACGGTGGATTCGCCGGCGGGATATATTTTCGACTCCTGGTGAATCAGAGGGTCGATAGGGAAAAAGAAAAGCGCGCCGTGACATGGTCCGAATCAAGGAAATCCCCGCGCCGGCTGTGCGACGCCTGAGCTTGTATCTGAGGCACGTCGAGCTGTTGAGCGGCCGGGGTGAGCGAACGGTGTCAAGCCGGCAGCTCGGGGAGGCGCTCGGATTGACCGGCGCGCAGGTCCGCAAGGACTTGTCGCATCTGGGTTCGTTGGGGCATCCGGGGATCGGCTATCGCGTGGACGAACTGATCGTCCGGGTCCGGCGGATTCTCGGAACGGACACGAGTCGGAACGTCCTGTTGGTTGGGGCGGGGAATCTCGGGCGTGCTCTTGTGAGCCACCGCGGGTTCGCCAAGAAGGGGTTCCATGTTGTGGCTGTGTTCGACGATGACGAGCGCGTGGTCGGGAGCACGCTCGACGGGGCAGCGCATCTGGTCGTACGCCCGATGATCGAGCTGGCTGACACGGTCAGGAAGAAGAACATTCGCATGGCGATCCTAGCCGTGCCAGGGGAGTCAGCGCAGTCCGTGGCGGAGCAACTATGGGAAGTTG
This sequence comes from Phycisphaerae bacterium, assembly GCA_029260195.1. Lineage (GTDB taxonomy): Bacteria > Planctomycetota > Phycisphaerae > UBA1845 > UBA1845 > OFTM321. The sequence continues at coordinate 2,752 of JAJDDS010000582.1, read as the reverse complement.
GTGTGGGTGGGATTCTGAATTTCGCGCCCGTGACGCTTCGACACGTCGACTGCGCGATCGCGGCTGTGGATCTGGCTGTCCATCTCGAGCAACTGTCCTTTCGTCTGGGCAATTCACGCGTGGGGTAGATCGCGGTTTTGGTGAGAACGGCCAAGCCGCGCGGCTGGTTGTTGGCGGCGGGCCGCCACGCTATGATCGCGGGCACGTGCTTATCACCGGTGTAGTGCCTCGGAATCAGCGTCGATTCTCCGATCCAAGCCACGACCGTCGGAGAGCGGTTCGGGAGCACCGAACGGTGCCGCTTCCTTATGGGCGCGGCTCTGAAAGAATGCAATCTGCGTGAAACACTGCACTCGGAAGACCATCACGAAAGGGGATGTTGATGTCTGACCGAGATCGGGCGACATCGGCGAGTGACGCGACCGTCGAGTCCCGCATCACGAAAGTGCTGGAGCGGATCCGGCCGGCGCTTCGGAGCGATGGGGGGGACATCGAGTTCTTGGGAATCGACGAAGCCGGTGTGGTCAGCGTTCGGTTCCAGGGGGCGTGCGTGGGCTGTCCATCGAGTGCGATGACTCTAGTGATGGGTATCGAGCGCAACCTGAAAGATCAAGTGCCCGAGGTCACATCCGTGGTCGCGGTGTAGCTGGCGGCGAACGATGGGAAAGCGATTCCTATGAGCAAAGTGTGGTTCGTGACCGGGTGCTCGACCGGGTTTGGGAAGCTGCTGTGTCAGGAACTCCTGGATCAGGGGCAAAAGGTCGTTGCGACGGCGCGCGACGTGTCGTCGCTGTCTGGTCTGCGATCGACGGACGACGGTTCCCTGCTGACGACGACGCTGGACGTCTCCCGCGGCGGCCAGATTTCGGCTGCGGCGGAGGCGGCTTTCGATCGATTCGGTGCCATCGACGTGCTGGTCAACAATGCGGGGTATGGGTACTTCTCGACGCAGGAAGACGGGGACGTCGACGAGATCCGGCGGATGTTTGATGCCAATTTATTCGGATTGATTCGCGTGACCCAGTCGATCTTGCCTTCGATGCGCGAACGGGGCTGCGGCGTTATCGTGAACGTGAGTAGTGTCGCCGGTCGGGTGGCGTTTCCGCGGTCGGGGTTTTACAGCGCGAGCAAGTTCGCTGTGGAGGCATTGAGCGAATCGTTGCACTACGAGGTCGCTCCGTTCGGCATCCGGGTGGTGGTGATCGAACCTGGCGCGTACGCCACGGATTTCGGACCCAGGTCGGCGGTCCGATCTCCGAAGCTTGAGGATCCCGCGTCCCCGTATTCCGACGCCGGGCGGCGTTGGACCGAGGTGGCGTCGCAGTTGATCGGCCGGCGCCAGGATCCGATGGAGGTTGTGGAGGGGATCATTGCGTCGGCGACGGCGGACGAGAGTTTCCTGCGGGTTCCGTTCGGGCGGGACGCGACGCCGCTCGTCGAGGAGCGGGATTCGAAGACGGACGCCGAGTTCATTCGGACCATGACCGCCCGTTACAACGTCCCATAGCCCGCCACAGGGCGCGATATCCATTTTTTTTGACACCCGAGCGGCCGTTGTTGGTCGACTCTGGTCTTGGGCGGAGATTGGGTTCGCGCATTGCGGGCGCCCTCCGCCGTCGATCGAATCGTATGTTCCCCGGTGATGGTTGGCGTTGCGGGGTGCGCGCGCGATCAGGAGTGGATAGGACCGCTGGGATGGGGACTGGCGGGGCCGCTGACGACCAAGGAGATTTCTGCCGTGAGTACGGAAGTTGACGACAAGGAATTCGTAGCCCTAAACGCCGACACCATTCAAGATCTGCTCTCTTCGGGCGCGCAGCGGGCTGCGGAGCGACGCGGTACCGATCGTCGCCAAGCGAAGCGCTGGCCGTTTCCGGCGACAGTCCAACTCTGGTTTCCGGATCGCTCGGGCGAGGACGTCGAAATCCTGGCGACCTGCGAAAACCTGAACGACGCGGGGATCGGCGTGTCGTGCGAGCGTCCCTTCGACGTCGGGTTCCGACTACAGATCGCGATCCATCAGGCGGAGGCTACGTATCACGGCGAGGGTGTTGTTCGGCACTGCACGCCGTCAGTCCGCGAGTACTTCGTGGGAATCGAACTCGTCGAAGCGAATAGTCAATAGCGCACGGCGAGGCTATTCGGCGCGCAGCGCGGGCAGGAGCGGCGATCGCAGCGCCGACGCCAGGGCGACGACCCCCGAGAGCGTTCCGACCGCCAGCACCGCCATCAACGTGGCCCCCATCGACATCCACGGTAACGTGCGGGGCGCTCGGGCCAAGTGCGGAATGACTGCCACCATCGCCGGGACGAAACCAGCAGCCAGGCCCGCGAGCACCAACGCGACGTTCTCAGCCAACACCATCCATCGGAGTGCAGCGAACGAGAAACCCACTGTCCGCATTAGCGCTAGTTCGCTTCGGCGCTCCGACACGTTCCGCAGCAGCACCGCCGCCAATCCGATCGTTCCCAAAACCAGCCCCAATCCGCCCAACGTCTGAAACGTTGACAAGTAAGTGTTCTGCACCGCGAGATACTCGGTTAGGCGGTCGGCTGTCGAGATTGCGTCGAAACCGAACGGGCGCAATTCCCGCTCCAGCGCGGCCGCCGTGGTCGCTGCGCCTGACGGTTGGGTCTCGATCAGGAAGAATCCGTAGCCGCCTATCGAGGGGAAGATCTCCTCGAAGCGCGACTCAGCCACAATGAGCTCGTCCTGCAGCGCGCTGCCGTTGAGCAGTGCGACAAATCGCAG
>JAJDDS010000581.1 GCA_029260195.1 Phycisphaerae bacterium | reverse complement strand
TGGTGCCGCAGCGGGTAGTCGGTCATCGCCTCCACCAGCGTCGACCCCATTCGCGCATCGGGCGCGTCCACCAATATCGGACACACCCAAACACCCCGATCGGTCACCATCCGCGCGCCGGAGCACACCAGTTGCGACGTGTCATAATCCCGCATCATCTCCGGCGTCACACGCTCGTCTTCTGCGTAACCCCGATCCCGCGTCACTTCCGCCCCCAGCTTCAACGCCGGCAGCACCTTCAACCGAGGCTGATCGTACCCGACACGTCGCAGCGCCTCGGTAAACTCCTCCAGCACCTCGGCGTCACACCCCGTCCAGGTCCGGGTGATGGTGATGATCGGCGAGAATCCGTGCGCGACTAAGTCGCCCACCCCGCGCATCGCCCGATCAAACGTTCCCTCACCTCGAATCGGGTCGTTCATCTCCGCGGAGTATCCGTCGATGCTCACCCGTATCTCGATCGTGCTTGTCGTCGACTCGCGGATCGACCGCAACCGCTCCAGCGTCGCCGGCCGAAGCAGCGTAGCGTTGGTCAACACCGTCGCAGGACCGTACCCCACCGCGGCATCGAGAATGTCACACATCTCCGGATTGGCGAACGGCTCGCCGCCGGTGAAGTAGAACTCCTTCACCCCCAACCGCGCCGCTTCCTCCAGGTAGGGCGCACAGAACGCCAGCGTCAGGAACTTGAACGTGTCGTTCTCCGGCGAACAACTGATAAAGCAATGGTGACATCGAAGGTTGCAGATCGTGCCCGCCACCTGAAACCACACCGCGTCCAGCCCGCGTAGCCTCACGCGCGGTACGTTGTCTCCCGTGGATTGGCCATCCCCGGATGGGGCCTCCGAACTCTCCGAGCCGCCGCCGCCCCAAGCGGGCACGTGCGTCTCTCCGTCATCTCGCGATGTCGATTTTGTGTCGTGCATGTCGCCATCGTAACCGGTCCTGGAGCGGTTTCATTCCCGCCCACAGGCGCCCGGACGCGAGTTTCCGGGCCGGCGGCCGTGAGACGCCGCGGCGCCACTGGCATGCCGACACCGACCGACAGACGGGACGGGGCCATTCACCCTTCCGACCGCGTTCTCGTCAGCCCCCGCGTCTCCCGCGCCCCCACCGCTCGCCGGATCGTACGATCGCTGGAACGCCGCGAAATCCACCAAGTCGACATCCAGATCAAAATCGAAGTCGGCTGACTCGCAGCCGAAGGCGACGGGGACGCCCGATTGAGTTTGACAATCGAGGAACTCAGTGTAGTCCAACAGGTCGACGCTCCCGTCGCCGTTGATGTCCGAGGCCACATGCACCGAGACACCCACGTCGGCGAGCATAGCCACATCGAGTGCGGACAGCGCGTACCGCGTCCCGCGCAGCACGACGACGCCGTTCATTAGCTGATCGATCAGATCACCCCCGGGGCGCGGCGGTGCGTTTCCGACGTGAAAAATGTTCCCATACGTCTGCGGTACCGGCGCGCCATACCACGTCGTGGCGGTCCCACCCGTGAAGAAGAAGTTCTCGCCGTCAAACACCGTCAGCGCGTCGAACGTGGACATGAAACTACCGGGCAACGTCCCGTCGAAGCGATCGCGCCATCCGTTGTGAGCAATCGCGTGGCCTAGTTCATGCAGGATGACGGAGTAAGCGTCGGTCCGGTCGTCCGGTATCGGCGCGTCTTCGGTCGGCGGCGACGGATCGAACCACAACTCGTCCGCGAGGTAATCGAACCCGACGACCCATTCGGCGTCCGCATCCGTCCCGTTCGGATCCACACCCGTACGAATCTCAGCTGCGACACCCTCCTCGAAAACATTGAACTCGCCGGCCGTTCCCACAAACACGGTCGTCAGGCTTCGGGCGAACGAAAACTCGATGTCCGCAAACCCAACGTGAACCTCGATCGACGCGTCGCCGACCAGCCGCTCGGACCACGCAGCCCCAGCCGCCGTGAGATTGGATTCGATCGCGTCGTAGTAGGCTGTGAAGTTCAGAGACGGATCATCAAATGTGACGACGAACGTTATTTCGGAACGGGCGGACGCGCCGAGCAGCAGGACCACGGCCGCGCCGATCGCGGCTGCGCGGGGCATGGGGGATGGACGGTGTCGGCTCATTCCTCCTCCTCGGACGGACATCTCGCTCGTCGACGATCACAAGGAGGGTACGGTAGGGCTGCCGGCGCCACGTGGCAACATCGGCGATCGCAGGATCCTGGCGCCAGGCGCCGGCGTCTGCGTCCAAGCTCTTATGCGTGCGAATGTTACGACGCAGAAAGAAAATCGCGCATGCCGTAGACGCCTGCGGGCTTGTGCGCCAGCCAGGCCGCCGCCTCGATCGCCCCGCGTGCAAACGTGTCCCGAGAATGGGCGGTGTGACTGATGCGGAGACTCTCCCCCGGACCGCTGAAGTGCAACTCGTGATGGCCGACAAGCTCGCCCATACGGACCGCGTGGACGCCAATCTGGCGATGAGGACGCGCCCCCGTGTCGCCGGATCGCCCGAACACGACGTCAACGTCACGATCACGCCCCGTAGCATCAACGACCGCGTCGAGTAACGACAACGCCGTCCCGCTCGGCGCGTCGATCTTGCGATTGTGGTGATGCTCAATCAACTCGATATCGTAGGCGTCACCAAGCCGGCGCGCGACCTCGCCGACCACGTCCAACAGAAGATTCACGCCGACGCTGAAGTTCGACGCGCGCAGGATCGCGATCCGCGCGGACGCGGCGTGCAGCCGATCGAGTTGTTCGGTGGTGTGTCCCGTGGCGCCAATGACCATCGCCGCCCCCGTCGATACGCAACCGTCGACCCACGCAATCGTCACCTCGGGGACCGAAAAATCGATCAGTACATCGAAGTCCAGATCGCAGCCGTCCGCAACCACGAGAGTCTTGCCGCAAACCTCGATCGTATCACCGCACCGGGGGTCGGACCGATCCGTCACGGCGGCCACAACGTCGAAGCGCGGGTCACCATCGACCAGCGCCAGCACGCGCGTGCCCATGCGCCCGGTCGCGCCCAACACAGCCAATCTCGTCATGCCGAACATCCTCCGGCGACACACCCCGAAAACGAGCCGCGAACTTCCGTTCGCGCCGACGCCCCCGCGCCGGCGACAGTGTAGCGTCGGGGCGGCGATGGTGCGAGCGCCACTTTTCAAAGTGGGAGTTGGGTGTTAAGGTGGCTCGCGCGCGCCGACGGAACGCGCGAGGGACCGATAATCGCACGAAACAAACGGGGCTCCTGATTCACCGTGAGCATTGTTCTCGAAAAAGTATATGAGCCCGAACGAGTCGAGCGCGAGATGCTGGCTGACTGGGAAGCGGCGGGTGCGTTTCGCGCGACGCCAGACGAGCGCGGACCGGACAAGCGGTTCGTCGTGATGATCCCACTGCCGAACGTGACAGGTTCGCTGCATCTGGGACACGCCATTAACAACACCCTGCAGGATGTCATGACACGATGGCATCGCATGATGGGATACAACAGCCTCTACCAACCCGGGACCGACCACGCCGGGATCGCGACGCAGGCAGTCGTCGAACGACGCATTCGCGAGGAAGAAGGCAAGACCCGACACGAACTCGGCCGCGACGAATTGGTCCGCCGCATCTGGGACTGGAAGAAAGACTACGAAGCCCGCATCCTGAACCAACTCAAGATGATGGGCTGCTCGTGCGACTGGAAGCGCGTGCGCTTTACGCTCGACGACAAGTATACCGAATCCGTGTATGAGACGTTCTTCCAGTGGTTCTCGAACGGGCTGATCTATCGCGGCGAGCGACTCGTGAACTGGGACACCGAGCTGCGCACAGCCGTCGCCGATGACGAAGTGTATCACCAAACCGTCAAAGGACACTTCTGGCACTTCAAGTACGCGATCAAGGATCCGCCGGCGGGCGGTCCGACGCATCTCGGTTTCGCGACGACGAGGCCGGAGACGATGCTCGGCGATACCGCGCTGGCTGTGCATCCCGACGACGAGCGATACAAGGGACTGGTCGGGAAGTCGGTACTGGTTCCGCTGTTCGATCCCCCGCGCGAGATACCGATCATCGCCGACGAGTGGGCCAATCCCGAGAAAGGAACCGGATGTGTGAAGATCACGCCGGCCCACGATCCGAACGACTACCAGGTGGGATTGCGGCACGACCTGCCGATGGTCAACATCATGACCCCCGACCGCAAGGTCAGCGAGCAAGGCGGACCATACGTCGGAATGACCTTCGCCGCCGCCCGCAAGGCTGTGACCGAGAAGATGGAAGCGCTCGAGCTGCTCGACAAGGTCGACGATCTCGACGTCGACCTGCCCCACAGCGACCGCAGCAAATCAGCCATCGAGCCGTTCCTGTCGCCCCAGTGGTTCGTGCGCATGAGCGATGTGGACGGAAATGTCACACTCGGCGACGGATCGACCACGCCCGGATTGGCGCAGGCGGCGATGGACGCCGTCACCGATGGACGTGTCAGAGTATTCCCCGAGCGGTACACCAAGACTTACATCGATTGGCTGAGCGAAAAACGCGACTGGTGCATCAGCCGTCAACTGTGGTGGGGGCATCGGATACCGGTTTGGACAGCGCACTTCTCGCACGGCGCCCTGGACCCGAGTTCGCTTCGGAGCTCGGAGGCGATTCGGAACAAGAACGCCGAGCTACGCGCAGAACTGCAGGACGCACTTGACCGGCTCGGCGAGAGTACTGGATGTGAGGGGGATTTCTTCGTCGACCGTGATAGTGAAGGGTCGTCAGCACAGTGCTTCATCTGTGTTCGAACAAGAGCCGGGTCACGTCATCTCGCGGACATCGCGCAAAACGTCGGACGAGCGCAGCATGGGCCTCTAGGTGCTCCAGATCCTCCCACGCAGACGATCTTCAGCAGCGACCCGCGGTATAGCGCATTCACCGAAATCGAAAGACTTGTGGGCAAGCTCGAACAAGATCCGGACGTGTTGGACACATGGTTCAGCTCGCAGCTATGGCCATACGCGACGCTGGGGTGGCCGGAAGAGACCGAAGACGTCGACTACTACTACCCCGGGACCGTGCTGATTACGTCGCGCGACATCATCACGCTCTGGGTGGCGCGGATGGTGCTCAGCGGGCTATACAACCGCGGACAGGTACCCTTCAAGCACGTCTACATCCATCCGAAAATCCTCGATGGGCGCGGCGAGACCATGAGCAAGTCCAAGGGGAACGGCGTCGACCCCATCGACATCATCGCCATGTACGGCGCCGACGCCATGCGCTACTCGCTGGCTGACATGACCACCGAAACGCAGGACGTCCGCATGCCGATCGACTATCGCTGCCCGCACTGCGAAGCGCTCACGCCGCAAACCGCCAAGAACATGCAAGCCAAGACCATCGACTGCAAGGGCTGCGAGAAGACGTTCGCCCTGCGTTGGGCGGACAGCGCGACCGCCGATGCACACGGGTTGGCACAGGTCGTGTCGGACAAGTTCGAGATCGGACGGAACTTCTGCAACAAACTCTGGAACGCAGCCCGCTTCGCCTTCATGAACCTCGAAGGCGTCGGATACGAGACGCTGGACGCGAGCACACTGCCCACCGAAGACCGCTGGATACTCGCGAAACTGTCGCGGACAATCCGCGAAGTGAACGACGGACTCACCCACTACCGTTTTTCATCGTCCATCAAGCTGCTGCGCGATTTCTTCTGGGACGCACTCTGTGACTGGTACATCGAGCTGACCAAAGGTCGCATGCGCGGCGGCGAGAAAGGCGACGAAGCCAAGCAGGTGCTCGCGTTCTGCCTCGATCAGATTCTGCGACTTCTGCATCCGTTCACACCCTATGTGACCGAACGGCTGTGGAAAGAACTCAATGCGGTCGTGCCGCGGCGGGGCCTCCCGGGTCTCGCCGAGGCGGCTGCCAGCGAGTTGGTCATCAACGCCGAATACCCGCCGAACGAAGGATGGAAGGCATTCGACGACGACACCATCGTCTCCGC
>JAJDDS010000059.1 GCA_029260195.1 Phycisphaerae bacterium | reverse complement strand
TCCGCTCCCTTACGGTCGCGGCTCTGTTGACTCTGCGCTGTACTGGCAGGCGCGTTCCCTCAGGGCGGGGGGGGGCGCCGTAGGTCGGCGATGAGGATCACGCGGCTCGCCATGCGGCGAGCCGCTTCATGCGCCGCGCGTCGCCCCGCCTTCGACAAGGTCACGTGGTAGCGTTACAATCCTGAATCAGCAATCGGGTGGCTAATGGACTAAAGACGAGGAAGCGATGAGCAATCGAAAAGTAGCCGTCGTGATGGGCAGCGACAGTGACTGGTCCACGATGGAACGGTGTGTGACGCAACTGCGTGCTCTGGGCCTGTGTCCGGCGGTGGAGGTGATGTCCGCGCACCGAAGTCCGGATCGCGTGCGCGCGTTCGCCGAATCGGCTGAGGAATCAGGCATCGAGGTGGTCATCGCGGCGGCTGGGATGTCGGCGGCGCTGGCGGGCGTGATCGCGGCCCACACGACGCTTCCGGTGATCGGTGTGCCGATCGCGTCCGGCTCGTTGCAGGGTGTCGACTCGCTGCTTTCGACGGTTCAGATGCCGCCGGGCGTTCCGGTTGCTGCGGTCGCGGTGGGATCGCCGGGTGCGACGAACGCCGCGATTCTGGCTGCACAGATTATTGCGGGTCACGATCCTGGGTTGCGCGAATCGCTGCATCGACTCAAATCGGAGCAGGCTGAAGGGGTCGCGTCCAAGAACCGGAAGCTTCAGGAGCAACTCGGTGAACTTGGCTAACGACGCACCTCTGCGACCCATTGACTGGATCGGGGGTCTCGACGGTTACGTCGATCTGATCGATCAAACGCTGCTGCCGGTTGAATTCAAGTGCCTCGAATGCCGGGACGTCGAGACGATTCACGATGCGATATGTCGCTTGGCTGTCCGAGGGGCGCCCGCGATCGGTGTCGCAGCAGCCATGGGTGTTGTGCTCGGCGTTCGGTGGGTGGACGCCGCGAATCGGGATGCGTTCTTGGGACAGGTGGACCGCGTATGCGACTACCTGGGCGGTACGCGGCCGACGGCGAGGAATCTGTTCTGGGCGTTGGATCGGATGAGGAATTGCGCTCGGTCGCGCGGTGACGAGAATATCGGCGAGGTTCGGGCGGCGCTGCTGACGGAAGCCCGCGCCATCCGCGACGAAGACGCAGCCATGTGTCGCGCGATTGGCGATACAGGGCAATCGCTGATACCCGACGGCGGCGCGGTTCTCACACATTGCAACGCCGGAGCACTGGCGACGGCGGAGTACGGAACGGCGTTGGCGTTGATGTATCGCGCCCACGAACTGGGCAAGCGTTTTACGGTGTACGTTGATGAGACCCGTCCGCTGCTGCAGGGATCACGCCTGACGGCGTGGGAACTGCGCCGTGCGGGGATCGACGTGGTTCTGATCTGCGACAACATGGCTGGTCATGTGATGCGGACGCGCGGGGTCGACGTGGTGGTAACCGGAGCGGACCGGATCGCGGCCAACGGCGACGCCGCCAACAAGATCGGGACGTACGGGGTGGCGGTTTTGGCGAAGGCGCACGGTATTCCGTTTCATGTGGCGGCTCCGAGTACGACGTTCGACATGGGAATCGTCACGGGCGCGGACATCCCGATCGAGGAGCGATCGCCGGATGAGATCCGCCGTGGGTTCGGCGCGCTGACCGCTCCGGAAGATGTGCCCACGTACTGTCCGGCGTTCGATGTGACGCCGGCAGACTTGATCCGGTCGATCATCACGGAGCGCGGCATCATCGAGCCGGTGTCGTCGCGGACGGTGGCGGACTGCGTCGGCGCCGCGGGCGCATAGCTCGGAGTTTTTCTGGTCTCGCGGGCGCATGCGCGCGGCGTCAGGTGGTGGCTTGCGGCTGCGGGCACGCGGGAGTACGGTTCGTTCTCCGTCGACGTCGGTCAACGGCGATTGATTCGGCGACTCAAAGTTCCGCAGCATGCGCGCGAAGGAAACAACCCAGTTATCCGTGTTTCTCGGCCACCACCCCGGGGTGGTGGCGGACGTTTGTTCGGCGCTGTCGGAGGCGGAGCTCAGCATCAGAGCCATGGCGGTTTTGGACACGGTCGATGTGGGGACGATGCGGTTGGTCCTCGACGACCCCCAGAGCGCCAAGGAGGCGTTGCGAGGCTCTGGGGCGGCGTACGTCGAGGTTCCGGTTCTGACGCTCGAGATTCGGAATAGGGCTGGCACGTTCGCGCACATCGCGCGGATGATGGCTGACAGCGGCGTCAACATCGAGTACGTCTACGCAACGGTCATGCCGGGTACGGAGCGGACACTCGGGGTTTTTCGCGTGAGCGACGTCGAGACGGCGCTGAAGATCGATTTTCCTGACGAGTAGCGTCGTTTTCGAGAAGGTCGGGTGATGTTTTGTTCGTCCGCTCCCTCACGGTCGCGGCTCGGATTGCAGAGGCGTCGCCTTTGCCGAGACGGTGCGGAAGGTCCTTCGCGCGCCGGCTCGATCCGCTATCTTTGCGTGATGGAGATGATTCGCATATCACGCGCGCTGGCTGGCGACGTAGCGTCCTTGGGCTTCGCCGCCCCCGTCACGCACGTCTACAACCCGCTCGAATATGCCCGCAAGCCCCACGAACGCTATCTCAAGCGGTACAGCCGCGCCGGGTGCGAGGCGTTGATGCTCGGGATGAACCCCGGACCCTGGGGGATGGTGCAGACCGGCGTGCCGTTTGGCGAAGTAGCAGTCGTCCGCGATTGGCTGGGGATTGACGACGCGGTTGCCAAGCCGGCGCACGAACACCCGAAGCGTCCGGTCGAGGGGTTCGGCTGCCCGCGCAGCGAAGTCAGCGGGCGGCGGCTTTGGGGATGGGCGCGCGATACGTTCAAGACGCCGGATCGTTTTTTCGAGCGGTTCTTCATCGCCAACTACTGCCCCCTGGCGTTCATGGAAGACACGAGCCGCAATCGCACGCCGGACAAGCTCCCCGCGCGAGAGCGCAACGTCCTCTTCGCCGCTTGCGATTTGGCGCTTCGTCGAACGGTCGAACGTCTTCGCCCACGTATGGTGATCGGCGTGGGGCGATTCGCGGAATCGCGAGCCCGAGCGGCTCTGGACGGTTGCGATATCCCGATTCACACGATTCTGCATCCCAGCCCGGCCAGCCCGCTGGCGAACAAGGGTTGGGCTGGGACGGCGAGCGCGCAACTCCGCGCGCTGGGTTTGAGGGTGTAGCACGTCTTGTGGGTCGGCTCGCGTAGAAGTACAGCGCAATGTCGCACTTTGCACACATCTACGGGGAGCGATGTGCGGCTTTTCGGGGCTGAGAAGACGGATGTCCGCTCCCTGACGGTGGCGGCTCTGTTGACTTTGCGCTGTACCGCTGCGACCGACGGGCACACTGTGCTGGCCACCCACGAGGGGTGGCGCTACATTGGGGGGAATAAGTGGGATATCATTCTTCCCGCGCTCGGACGGGCACGGCTCGGTGTCGCTTGGCCCACCGATCCGATACACTGTCCGGGCGTCTGACAACACTTACGGTGCGCGATCTGATGGAACAGGCTGGTCCCGACAATCCTGAGCTCGACGCTCTCCATTGTCCCGATTGCGGGTATCATCTGCGCGGATTGACCGGCGCGCGTTGTCCCGAATGCGGTTATTCTCTGGACGACGTGCGCGACTCGACGGTGTCCCGCATCGCCTGGGTTCACCGGGGCGATATCGGGACGGTGCGCGCGTACTGGCGGACGGTGTGTGCCGTCAGCTTCCGCCACAAACGGTTCTGTGACGAAATCGCCCGCCCGGTCAGCTACGCCGACGCCCAAGCCTTCCGGTGGATGACGATCCTGCACGTTTACCTGCCGCTGATCGCGCTGAGCGCGATCTTCTACGTGGTGGTACAACCCAGTTTCGGTCCCGGAGAGGTCGACGATGTACTATTCACCTATTGGCTGTTCGGCGTGCCGCAGGTCTTCGGACTTCCTCTGCTCATCGCGGCCACCGGTATCCCCAGCTACTTCTTCCACCCCAAAGCCCTCGACACGGAGTTGCAAAACCGCGCGATCGGGTTGAGTTACTACAGCTCCGCTGTCCTCGCATGGACACCGTTCGTCGCCATGCTCGTTCTTGGCAGCCTGTTGGAGGATCTCCTGGGTGAGTACGCGAGGCTGGCTGTGACGATCAGCGGCATCGCCGTCGTCGTGGGGATGATCGCCGCGTGGTGGTTCGATCTGATGCACATCGCCCGCCGCACAATGCCGCACCTTCGACGACGGATCAAACTCATAGGCATCGGGGTTCCGTTCCTGTGGTCCGTGGTCGCGTTGGTCATGCTTGGCGTGTTGCCCGTTCTCGCTCTTTACATTTTTGTCGGCGTGGTGAGCGTCAGCTAATGTGGCGCCTCGGGATTAGCGACGATGTTCCGATCAGGGAGCGCCGAAGGGTACCGCTTCCTCACGGGCGCGGGTCTGAAAAGACGTCCTCTGCGCTAAGCACTTCGCTAGTGAGGGCGCTCACCGTCGAGGAAGTAGGGCATGTCCAGTTTCTCCCGTTCGATTCGTCGACGGGGATCCAATCGGAACGCACCGCCGTCATCGACACCGTCCTCACCCACACTGTACAGAATGGCCCGCTCGCCCATCGGTCGGTAGGTAATCGTGGCGCCGTTCTCCTCGAACGGGTCCACGGGTATCGATGGCAGATATTTCGGCACGAGTTCGCGTAGTGCTTCGGGGCGTGCGCCGTGATCCAATTCGTAAAGTCGAATTGCAAGCGCCGTCGCGGCCATGCGGCGCCTCGTGACCACACGGAGATTCAAGTAATAATAGCGATGCAGAGACGGCAGAAGCACGGCGCTCATCGGTCGGGTCAGCGCCGCCATTCCGCGAATCGGATTTTCGGGCGGCCGTTTCGTGTCGCTGCCGCGCCAGCGAAACTCCCGCGCGTGATCCCGCCACTGGCCTGCCCACCGCATCATCGCCAGCGCGTCTGTTTCAAGCAGCGGGTTGAGCGGCCAAACCGCGACACGTCGCACGACGCTCGCGCGGGCGGGCATGCCCATCTGCAACGCGGCCAGACTGACCTGGCCGGAACGTACAAGGATCACGCCATCCAAAAACGTCGCCCTCTCGCTGCGAATGGCCAAATCCATTGAGCGCCGTAGCGTGTCTTCGGCGACAAGATGATCGACCAAAGCGCCGATCTCCGACCGCGGGTTCTCCGATAGCGGCGGTCCTTCGCCCGAAATCCGTTGCTTAGCGACTGTCTCGCTTGCGTTCGCAAGCAGATTTGGCGCGACGGCTTCAATCGTCGCCATGCACAGGTCGTCGATCGCCACCGCGACGATGTTGGAAATCAAAGTCGGCTGCAATCGCACGGCATCGGCCACGAATAGTCCGTCGCGAATCGTGTCGATCGCGCCCGCCGGGTCGCCCACCTCCGCCTGGTACAGCGCTGTGGCGCACAACAACTTCACGAACATGCGGTGGCCGGTCAGCGATGGCAGGACGAAGTTGACCATCGGCGACCGCATTTGTATGCCCCAGTCGATCTCCGGGCGACCGCGCGCTTCTCGAACCAGATCCAGCGCCTGGCGATTAGCCTCCACGAGCGCCCGGACCGCTTCCAACCGCTCGCCGACCGACCACGGGTAGTTCGCGATCGTCGAAGCGTCGATCGTGACGCCGACCGGCTGGGTCACGAACGTCTCAGCCTGTTGCAGCAGAACGACGGCGTTCAGTTCGTCGGGTACGGGTGGGGTATCGAAATCCTCGGGATAGATCGGCTCGCCTCTCGCCTGACAAGCCTCGATCGCCTCTTGCAATCGCCGATGGGCGACGGCGCCCCACCAAAGGCGAAGCGTGAGCAGGGCAACGAGAAACAAGGCCGACGCGGCTGCGA
>JAJDDS010000580.1 GCA_029260195.1 Phycisphaerae bacterium | reverse complement strand
GCGGGCTGGTCACCGCCGACGACCTGATCAACCTCCCGAAGTACGAAGCCATCGTTCGCGCCGGGACGGAAGTCGTGAGGATCAAGACACTCAAACCGCCCAATGGACCCGCGCAATCGTCCCGCAGCAGGATTATCGCCGAGTCCCGACGGCGCTATTACAAGAGAGCGACCGAAGTGCGTGAGGCCATCCGGCGCCGGCGCCACCGCGACGACGGTGTTGTCATCCCTTCGGCGCCTGATATGGGCGACAACGCTCCCGTGGAGCTGGCGTACGATGAATACTGACACGCGTGCCGAGGGCAAACGGATCGCCGAACGCCTGCTGGCCAAGCTTGATGAGGATCGGCTGAGACGTGAGCTTGACGACGCAATCGACCAGGCGACGAGCGGTTACGTCCGCGAGTCGGTTCAGGTTCGCTCACAGGGGGTCTTCCTCGAGGTCATCGCGGATTTCGTGCGTCACCTCTATGAGTCCGGCTTGCGCGTTCCGCGGACACTGACGTCCATCCAGGCCCGGGCCGAGGCGATTGCGCTCCTCGAACAGCACTACCCGCACGCGTCCGACTCCGGCTACGAAGAGGCCTTGCTCGACGCAACCAGCTCAGGGGATCAGGGCATCGAGCTTGTCCTGTCCCACCTGGCGAAGACCATCAAGTCGCTGGAGCGAGATGCCTACATCAGATGGGTCTACTCCAACCATCTGGTGTCCTGCAGTTGGACCGAAAGGTGCGCAATAGCGGAGTACCTTCTGGACCGGTGCGCGCCGCTCCTGCCCCCCGTGCTGCGCGGATGCCGCCCGGCCCAGTTGGCCGACGACATTCCCACTCTGGTGAGCATGGAACTCAGCACGGGTTCCTGGCTTGGGAATGTCCGCAGCGGAACGGATTCTTTCCGCGCCACGTGAAACGATCCCGCTGTTTCCACCGCTATCCAGTCAGCTGAGGAGCTAGTGATGTCCCGTTACGATCCACTGAATAAAGCCCTCACCGGGTTCCGCAGGCGCGAAGTATCGTCACGCAGCGGCTCCGTTCCGAACATCATGGACGGAACCCATCGGCGTAGCTACGACGACCCGCCGCCGACCGCCCTTCACGCTCAACACCTGTCGCACACGCTATACTCGGCGTTGCTGCAGCCCGACACCTACGACCCGATAGCCGCCGAATACCACGATGGCACGCCAAACTACGGCCCGCCCGACCCTTGGACTGAGTCCGAGTGGACACCTCCACCGCCGCTCCATCCACCGCCGACGGTGGGGATTGATGAGGATCCAGAGCCCGGTCCCACCTACGAGGACGGCATCATCGCCCAGGAGTTAATAGAGCACGTCTTGATCGAGCGAGCGGCGGCCGAAGCAGACTTCCTGCGATTACGCGAACCCATTCCAATCGGCCACACTGATGAGTGTGAGCCCCCCGGTGCCGGAGTCGAATCGGCCATCGAAGTTTCGCCGTACCAGGATGACGTGCCACCGGGAACCGGGGGGCATTTCAACGCGCCACCTGAGGACGAGCCACTCGAGCCACATGTATTCGACGCGCTCACCGAAGCCATACAATCCTTCGAACAACCGCTCGGAGACACGCCGGGAGCGTTAGAGTCGCCGATACCCGAGCAGCACCAGTACGACATGCCGCTTGAGGACGTTGTCGGCCAGGAGATGCACCCGTTCGAGGATCCCTACCGAATCATGAACCCATACGAACTGACCGCACCGCTGGAAACGCCAGGGTTGATGCCGCCGGGGCTCGGCCCCATGGGACCGGGAATGGGGCCGTTGTGGTGAAGCGAGGACTCGTGGTCTAACCGCTCAACTCAGCCACCCCATCAGCAAGCCCAGCAAGACCCTACCGGAAACACACCACCCAACGACACGGGCATGGCGCGCACAACCCTTGGGCCGCTCCCTGAAACAGATCTACTAGTTACGCCGCTAGGTCGGTGGCAAGGGAGTCGACACCAACCGCCGCCACCGGAGTTGTGCCGGCCGAGATCGCCGACGGCGGCAGATGAGAACCGAAATGCCGAAGACGTCCACACGCACCACCGCGGAAAAGGTCGCGATCTTTCGCCGGTTCTTTGCCGGCTTGAGCCATGTCTACGGAACATACGACGTGCGGACGGGCCGAGCCCGACAGGTCAAAGAGCCCGTGACCGACGACGTCATACTCGCCCATCTGCAAGGCCGGAATCCTTACGGCGTGTACCTGCTCAACAAGGACCATACTCGCGCCGTTGCTGCGGATTTTGATGCCGATGATCCGCGTCCGCCGATGGAGTTCGTCTCGGGGGCCAAGCACTACGGCATCGCCGCCTTCATCGAGCGCAGCAAGTCAAAGGGCTACCACGTGTGGATCTTCTTCGAAGAGAAGGGCGTCCCCGCGATCAAGGCAAGAACTGTCGTACGTCACATACTGAAGGAAACCGAGAAGCCAATGACCGAGGTCTTCCCCAAGCAGGACTCGCTCGACACCAACGTCACCTATGGAAACTTCATCAACGCTCCGCTGTTCGGCACCCTCGTCCCGCAAGGGCGGACGGTATTCGTCGATTCCAACGCCCCGGCCAAGCCGTACGCCGATCAGTGGGAGCTTCTGGAGAGCATCGAGCCCGTACCGGAACGTCTGCTGGATGATGTCATCGAGATCAACGAGCTCACGCCACCATCCGTCCACGCGACACCGCCGGCGCGGCGATCGAGTGATCGGCGATGCTCGTTTGGCCTACCGCCGTGCGTCCAGACGATGCTCGCCGAAGGCGTCACCGAACACCAACGGGTGTCCTGTTTCCGGCTCGCCGTCCAGCTCAAACGCGCTGGCCTGCCCTTCGACAGCGCCGTGGCGGTTCTGTGTGATTGGGCTCCGCGCAACCGCCCGAGCAGCGGCAAGCGGATCATCACGGACGCCGAGATCACCGCCCAGGCTGCATGCGCCTACGACAAGGACTACCGCGCGTGTGGGTGCGAGGACCCCGCGGTGACGCCGCACTGCGATCCCGGATGCACGGTAAGCGGGCAAAACCGGAACCAGCCAAACCGTGCGGCTCCGCCAGCCCCACCGGTTCACCACCAACCCACCACGGCACGCAGGTAACCGCGCCATGAGATCAGCCGATGTCGATTGTCCACCTCAAAAGTGTCCAAACATGGTGATGCCCAACGGCAACGGCGGCTGGTGTCCTGCGCCAGCCGTCCTCACGGAGCGTGAGCTGATCAGGTTTCTGCGACTGGATGAGCCGGGTGGCCCCAAGAACCCGAGCGAGACGCTGCGCTACTACCGGGATCGGGCGAAATTGCTCCGAGGATGCAAGATTGGCAACCGGATCCTCTACCCGCTCAGTGAGGCGATGCGGTTTCTGGCCCTGAAGGTGGCGACGGATGCCGCGAACGCAAACGTGTAGATTCCCCTTGAAGCCGCGCGCCGATCGCGCTACGCTGAGACTGCCGAAGCGCAGGATATGCAACATACGAACTTTTCCGTGGACAACCCATGATTGAGTCATCGGAGTCCGTGAGGGCCGATGCCTTCATCCTGCGCGGCCGGTCGGCTCGTTCATAGGTTGTTCGTGCGAGATGTCACATGAGATCACCAAAGGCAAGTGTATTCAAAGACCAACGGATGAAGCGGCCGTGGGTCGTCCGTTGGCCGGAACGAAACGCGCGTGGTGGGAGAATACGAAAATCGAAAGCGTTTGTCCGCCAACGCGACGCTCAGGCCTATGCATCAGCGAAGACACGGGAACTCCGCGATGGGCCGTGCGCGGCAGATGAAGCGGCACGTGACCGAATTCGCGAACTCGGCGACACGCCTTTGTCGGTGTTCGTCGACAAGTACCTCGAGCGACGCAAGGCGGAAGGTCTGCGGCGAGCGACGCTGGACACGTTCCGTCACATCGTGTCCCGACTCGTCAAGTACGTTGGTGCGGGCCGGCCTATCGCCTCCATAACAACGGATGAGGTGTCGGAGTTCCTGGCGGATCAGCGTATGATTGCACGCACGCGTGTTGGACAGCCACTGTCAAAATCGTCACGGAACGCGATCATCCGCCACCTGCGGATTCTGTTCTCCCACGCCGTAGGCTGGGGCTACGTAAGCGCATCACCAATGGGTGGCATCCGCATGCCGAAGGTCAATGATGACGACAAACGCGGTTGGCACTATTTCAGCCCGCGGGATCTTCTTGCGCTACTGCGGTCCTCCAACACGCTGCGTGAAAAGGCGCTTTACGCCGTGTCCTACGGTTCTGGATTGAGGTTCGGCGAGTTGTTCGCCCTGCATCCGACGGACGTGGACCTGACAGGAGGATACGTACATGTCCGACCACACCAAGCGACAGTTGACACACCACCCTTCCTGATCAAGGACCATGAGCGCCGATCGGTGCCGCTCCCGGCATACGCGAAGCGACTTGTCGCGGGATGGCTACAGCGACGGGGCGGCGAGAGCCCGTACTTGTTCGTCGCACCGGAACGGTTCACCATCATCCGCCAACGGTGGCAGCGGATGCAGGCCTGCGGTGAACAATGGCAGAACCGATTCATGGTCAACAACGCCGTGAGGAACCTGAAGCAGTGCGCGAAGCGGGCGGGAATCGTGCCGAACGGGCCGGTGACCATGCATTCGCTTCGCAAGAGCTACGGCCGAAACGGCGCTCGGCTTCTGTCGCCGGAGGTACTCAAGGAGTACATGGGCCACTCCGACATTGCCACGACGTTGACGTTCTACAGCAAGCGTGACGCTGCGGACGACGCCCATGCACGGTGGGTGCTGGACCGCCTGGTGAAGGGCTTGCCGATGCAGAATATGAGTCTATGTGACGTCAAAGCGACGTTTTCAGGCACTTCGGAGCAATCCCGAAGGGCCGGCTGACACCATATGCCAATCGTAAACGTCTTGTTTGCAAGGGTTTGGCGAATTCGGGGCGACTGGATTCGAACCAGCGACCTCTTGACCCCCAGGCATCATTGGCAAAACGTGGCAATCCCTAAACAACGACGATTACAGGCACTTACGCGCGCGCCTGATCACAGCAAAACCTGTTAAATACCGCCAAATCCAACCGCAAAAGTGTAGTCAAAAGTGTAGCCCGTAGAGCGCTTGGCATTTGAACATGCGATGTTGTGGTTGCGGTCATCCAGCCGTCATCATATCACGAATCGGACGAGCGCGCAACTGGCTAGATCAACTACCTTGGCGACGTGCCGACATCACTGTTTGCTCGTAGCCGAAATCTTGCCATCATCGCCGTGGTCCGCAGACCACGCCGTGATCGCTTTGATTGAAGAGCCTCGCTTCGGGATGCGCAACAACAAACGGTGATCGCGTGCGAAGGCTCGCCGTTACACGCCTTTGTAGCACACAATTGGCCGTACTCGACGGACGAACCGGGCTCGGAAGCAGGCCGGCCTGGTGCCGGTGCCGACCTCGTGCCTGCGGATCAAGCGGCGAATCTACCGGCCATTTGACGCGGGTGGGGATACCAGATCAGGAGCGGCGAGGATTCGATTACTGGCGTGGTTCTTGCTTCTGAAGGTCGACGATGCGGCCGTTGTCTGCAACGTAGATGGGTAAGCCTTCACGTTGAAGTGTCTCGACTTCGCGGTCAACGGCCTCGCGGAAACCGTCGCAGATTTCGTCGAGTTGCCTGTCGAGGACTCGTTCTTCAGTCTTGCTTGGCTGCATCCCTGATCCTGTCGAACCGTGCTGGGTCGTAAATGGTCGGGGCTTCTCCCAGGCGACCCCGAGCCACGAGGACCAAGCTTCTACCTGAATTATCGCATAATGCCCACCGATTTGCCAGCGGCAAATAGAGCCGGAAGAAGTTCCTGAGCCCGCGCCAGTAGCGGCGCTCGATGTCAGCAGGCGGGATGTCGTGGCCGCCTCGCTGAACGCGAACGGAAACCCGCTTTTTCGCGAGTTCTGTGCTCGAGAGCCAAACGTATGCCAGGTGGACGAGGTAGCCCGCCTCCTGGGCTTCGGTGAGAAACCTGACGTGGGTTTTTCCGGCAAGCGTCGTTTCAAAAGCAAACGTCTCGCGGCGGACGCGAAGTTCGTGCATTCGACGGATCATGACACGGCCGGCCTCGATGCGCGAGTCAGTGGCGAGAGCCCTGGCGATATCGTCGGCGTTTAGAAACCGCTCGGTCGGGAATCGCTTGGGCAGGATGGTCGCGGCACCTGTCGACTTGCCGGCGCCGTTGGGTCCTGCGATGACAAATATCTTCGGGTTGGACATCGTAGCTGAGGGTATCCGAAAGCACGCGGCGTGGTCAAAGATTGGGCGCCTCGCGCCAGACCGTCATGGTGATACTCCAACGAACCTGTGGCCCTTTGCTTGGAGGCCCAACGGAGTAGACCTCCGCACAACGTCACGCACCTGAACCCACCGGGCCAGTTCAGGCACGGTGGTCCCGCCATCTGCGGCCGACAGATGGAGACCCCCATGATTCAGGAAAAGACGCAACGAGTTTCGGATCTCGCCGAACAACTCTCCGAAGCCCTCATGACAGCCGCGATTTGCGCCGATGAGATTCGTGCCATTCTCAGAACGGAACTCGACAACCACGCTCCCGGCCGTTGGGGACGATCGCGGGATGCGAAGCATCGGACTCCTCGGCCTCAGCGTCCCTTGGTCGAC
>JAJDDS010000579.1 GCA_029260195.1 Phycisphaerae bacterium | reverse complement strand
CAATGAACACACAAACGCCGGTGGTCGTAACCTCTGGGCGCCGTGCGGACCAATAGAAGATGCGCGTCAAGCGCGTCGGAGGCCGGGCTTCGATCGGCTCGCGATTGAGATATCGGCGGATGTCGTTAGCTAACTCTGCGGTGGACTGGTAGCGCTTCTCGCGAACCTTCTCCATCGCCTTCAACGCGATTGTCTCGGCGTCGCCGCGCAGAGAGCGTTTGATCGTGCTGGGGCGCTCGGGAGTCTGCTCGCGGATGATGCGGGTCGCCTCGACGATGGACATGCTAGAGACATCGAAGGGCGGACGGTCGCAGAGCAACTCGTACAAGACGACGCCAAGGGAGAACACGTCACTGCGCGTGTCTATACCATGCGGGTCGCCCGCGCACTGCTCCGGACTCATATACTGTAGCGTACCGATGAGTTGGCCTACGTCGGTGCGCATAGTTGTGACAGCTACATCCACATCCGTGGAGCGGGCCACGCCGAAATCGATGATCTTGGGCTCACCATCAGCGTCCACCAGAATGTTACCAGGCTTGAGGTCGCGGTGGATCACTCCGTTTTGGTGGCCATGGTGAATGGCGTCGCAGACTTTGGTGAACAGTTCGAGTCGATGACGCACTGAGAACGCGCGCCGGCGGGTGTAGTCGGTGATGGGCTCAGCGTCCGGGACGTACTCCATGACGAAGTAGGGGATGCCCGGCGAAGGGGTGGCTGAATCGCCGTGGTGCGTGCCGGCTTCATGCACTTGCGCGATGTTTGGATGGTGCAGGTGGGCCAGAATCTGCGACTCGAGTTGAAATCGGCGCAGGCCGGATGATGAGACAACGTGGGGGCTCAGCATCTTGACGGCCACCTTGCGCTGCGGTTGCTGCTGGACGGCTTCGTACACCGTTCCCATACCGCCGGAGGCGATGCGAGCGGTGATGTGGCAGCCTCCGACGTTTGTGCCGATCAGTGGATCCGGCTCCTGGACATTCCCGGCCAGTTTTGGCGCCGACTGTCGCGGAAGCGGTGGAGCGAGGAAACTCGGCGGGGCCTGCTCATCGTGCTTGAGCAACTCCTCGACCTCAGCGCGCACGTTCGAGTCGTCGCCGCAGGCGTCAGCCAGGAAGGTCGACTGTTGATCGCGTGGTCGCGTTACGGCCTCGCGGAACAACTCATCCACACGTTGTGCGGGCGTGTTGCGCATGATTCGACGCATCGCTCACGTGGAGCGCCGGCCTTAACCCAAGGCCTTGTGCAGCCACGCTTTGGCGAACCGCCAATCCAGGTCGACCGTTCGCGGCGAAACGCCCATCACTTCCGCCGTCTCGCGTGCGGACAGACCGGCGAAGTAGCGATACTCGATTACCTCCGCCTTACGCGGGTGTTCGACGGCGAGTCTCTCCAGGGCTTCGTCGATGGCCAAGACCTCGGACGGATCGTCGTCGAAAACGGCAGGGGTGGGGACGGAACTGGCCGAGTCGACCGAAGGCGAATCCTCGATCGAGAACGGACGCCGGTCGCCACCGCGCTTGAGCCTCTTTCTCTTACGTGCGTCATCGATGCGGATTCTGCGCATCGCTTTCGCGGCTGCGGCGAAAAAATGTTGTCGGTTGGCGAACTGCGCATCACCGTCGGGGAACAGGCGAAAGTACGCTTCATGGACGAGGGCCGTCGGTTGGAGCGTCCGGGCACCGCGTTCGCTTGCCATTTGCCGCTTCGCGAAACGTCTGAGTTCTTCGTAGACGGCGCCCCACAACTGCTCAGCAGCGCCCGGCTTTCCCACGCCGACAGCCGCCAGCAATTCGGTGATCGGTTGATCCCGTCGTTGAATCATTGTTCTCGGCTCGCCTGAATTCCCGTCCACGTGTTGGAGCGGACCAGTTTCCATTCTCGCACACACCTCGCCCGTGATGCAAGGGTGGAATCGTGCGAAATGAGGCATGGCGACATCCGAAGTGCTTTGGGTCCCGAACCAAACACGGGCCGTCCGCGGGATCGCTGCGCTCTCTTCCTGATTTCGCGTTGCGCATCGCGAGGTACTTCGGCGCATGTAGAGGTAGGACGCTTGAGTGGACGCGAGTGTGATGCTCGTATCTTGGAGCTAGGGCTGATGTGTGCCGTGCTGGCTCCTACTGTGAGGAGCCAATGAACAAAGAGGAGATGTGTTCCTCACGTTGGGGATCCAGCAAAGGGAGGTGGGGCGTCGACGCCCGGAGACGCCACCTCCACGACACCCACTGAGAACCTCCGGGCATAGGAGAACATGAGATGGGCGCGATAGTAAGAACGCATGCGATGTTGATTTCGGTGGTTGTCAGTCTGGCATTGGGCGGCGCTTTCCCGGGTGCAACAGCGATCGCATTGGACTTCGGTGCATGGTCTCATACCACGAGCTTTCCGGATGCAGCTTCGGAGTACGAGCCCGTGGAATACAACGGCTACATCTACGCCGTCGGAGGCTTCAGCAGGACGTCAGGGAATCTGAATTCGAGCTACTTCGCCCGAGTGAATCCGGACGGCTCGCTGGGATCGTGGATGCCAAGTACGGCCGCGCCGGAAAGCGGAGTCGTTGGGCTGACCGTGTACGACGGCTTTCTTTATGCAAGCTATCAAACCGGGAACGTCTTTTGGGCGGCGATCAACTCCAGCGACGGATCCCTAGGTCCCTGGCAGGGACCATCGACGCCGACGGCATGGCGTGGCGGTCGGCTAATATGCAAAGCTCACGCCGGGTACATTTACGTGCTTGGGGGCTTTCACTACCAGTTCTTCTACGACGTCCACTATGCCCCCATTAACGCAGATGGATCGCCTGGAAATTGGACACAAACAACTTCTTCGCCAACATCGCACCATCATTTCACGCATTTCTTGAACGGTCGCCTGTACATTGGCGGGGGAATCAACGCCTCTGGAAACTCCGGCATTGTTGACGGTGTCTACTCCATAAGGGTCAACCCTGATGGCAGCTTGGGCGATGGTACGCCACAGTCGTGGAGAGCAGAGGCCTCACTCCCGCACCGCCTGTGGCAGTTCGGGACTGCTGTCATCGAGGGACGTATTTATCTCTTCGGTGGATTGGCTACATACGGTTACGGAGGCGAGGATTTCAACATCTACGAAGCCACGATCGAGGCGGACGGGACGATCGTTCAGTGGACAACTGTTGGGACTGTACCCGGCGCATTCCCGGTCATGTTCGGTGCTGTCCATGTTCCGTCTATCGGACAAACATATCTGATTGGCGGGCGTAACAGCGTCGGCGCCACGAACGAGGTGTGGACCACGGCTACGAACGGACTCCCTACCTGCGACCCCAATGGCCCCTATGCAGCCGAGTGCAGCGGGGAGGCGGCGACGATTCTGCTCGACGGGGGCGGATCGAGTGATCCAGATGATGACTTTCTGTCGTACTGGTGGACGACGGATTGCCCGGGCGGCGTGTTTGACGATCCGGCGAGCTCAACACCTTTGCTGACGGTGGATTCCGGCGGGGCTTGCGGCCTGGTTTGTGGCGTGACGCTCACGGTGGATGACGGCAACGGCGGGGTCGAATCCTGCTCGACGACGGTGACCATCGCCGACTCACAACCACCGGTGATCTCGTGCTCAGCCACTCCACTGAACGGACACCGCGTACTGATCGAGTATGGCGCATCGGATGACTGCGGTGCGACCACCGGGTCAGCCGTGATCGAAACGGCATGTTGCCCTCTGCCCGTTGTCGATGGTCAAGTGGTCAAGGTCGAGTGTGAGGATGATGAGGCCTGCAATCTGAAACTCGACTTCGAGGACGACGTTTTCGAGATTGAGTCCAACGCCGCCACGCTCGTCGTCACCGCGACGGACTCGTGCGGAAACGAAGCCACGTGCGAAGTCGTACTCTGCGTCCCAGAGGATGAGAACGCCGACAACGATGATCCCGGCAGCAACGCCGAGGACGACGACGGCGATTCGGATGACAATGACGACTAAGTGACGCCGGCGGACGCGGGGCTGGCTTCACTTGTTTGCAGCCGAGCCAAGGGCGAAGGGAGGAGAAGGGGGTCAGGCTTACTTATTGGCGGCGGGCAAGCGTCGAGGCGGAGGCGACGGGCGGAGATCACTGAGGCTGTGTGTCGCGCGGTGTCACTCCCAGGGCGGCGAAGTGTCGGACGATGACACTCCACCGAAAAGTGTCGATGCGCGACACTCTCAAAGCCGAGAAGTGTCAGATGGCGACAATCTTGGCTGAAAGTGTCGGGCAATGACACTCTGAGAGCGAAAGTGTCACATCCCGACACTTCCATGGCGGCGAGGAGGTCACGCCATGACACTCCGGCACGCATGACGCACCCGGCGCGCAGCCCCGTCAGGTGGCTGCGGAGGATCGACGAACGCCGCGAGATCGCGGTGTGGGGTGACCGGCGATGTCGTACGCGTCCACATAGGCGTCGAGATGCGTGGACCACTCAAACAACGATGCCCCCGCGTCGCGAGCGCGACACCCGAGCGTGCGGAGATCCTCTTCGGTAGACGTGACGAGAGGACGCAACACGTCGCGCAACGCCACGCGATCCGGTTTGCAGACGCGCACAAACGCGCCCGCGCCCGGCGGAAGACCGTGATCCGACGCAACCACCGGAACACCGGCGTTCACCGCACACGCGACGCTCGTCGGGCAGCGCATGCGCAGCGCGGGCGCCACCAGGATCGATGCGTCCCCAAGCAATGATCGCTGCGCGGCGACGTCGGGATCGGTGACAAACGCGACGCGATCCGACGCCCGCTTGCGAACAATCGCCGCCTCGAGCTTGCGACGCCACGCGCCCGGCTCCGGTCCAGCCAACAGGAGCTTCCATCCGCGAAAGTCGTGCCCCAGTTCAGCCACCGCCCCCAACATGGGAACGATTCCCTCGACCGGATGGATCGGACCGAGGAACAGCAAGTACCGGTACTCCCCGTCGGGACGGCCATCGGCAATTGCCCCCGAGTTCGTCGTCTCGCCGCCGGCGCCGCACGGCAACACGCGGATATCGTTGACGCCACGGATCGAGCGGAGATGCTCGGCTTCCGAAGCGTTCAGTCCCGCGACGATTCCGGCTTTGCGGAGCATGCTCCGAATGCGTGCAGCCACTGTCGTTCGAGTGACCCAACCGGCGTCATCGTAAGAATCCGGATAGGTTCCGCCATGCGGGGAGATGATGTACGGCTTGTCGGCGCGCCGCAGTATTCTCTGGACGATCTCAGACGTGCGACGGTCAACGCCATGCACATGAAGGACGTCCGCTCCCAAAACCGCCCGGGCAGTCTGCGCGAGTCCATGCACGTCGCACGGCGCCATCACCGCGTCGGCCCGCACCGGGTCGATCGCCAGGACATCCGACACAACGCCCTTCGCGGCCAGCGCCGTGATCAAGCCCACGAGCGCGGTGGCTTCGGAACCCGCGCGATCATCCCAAGAGGCGACAACATGAAGTACTCGAATTGACATCGCGGGATGGATCGTAGTAGGTGGTCGCGGGAATGAAAACCCCGCAAACCGTGCGGGCAGGGCGGAAGTTATGCGGTGAACCCGTCGAGTTTTCCGCGTTTGCGGCGCGCCGCCCGTCGATTGTATCGGGCGACGTCACGTGACAACCGAAGCCAGACGGCTTTCCAACCCTCTTTGCCCGCGCGATCCGCCGCCAGGTAGCCTCGCAGGAAGCGCGCAGCGTCCGTTCGCGTGAACGACCGCGTGTCAGCCAAGCTGGCAGCTAATCGCGTAATCGATCGCCAGGTGTATCCTGCGCCGCGGAACGCCGATTCGGACAGCCCGTCCATATCCACCAAGTACAGATGTGGTCCCTCGGCGTCACCACGCCAATCGGTGATGAGCACGTTGGAGGCCTTGAAGTCGCGATGCCGGATGCCCGCTTCGCGCATTCGCGTGCAAAGTCCCACGAATCGCTCGACGAGTTTGCGTTTGACCGCGATCGCATCGCAACGGTCCAGGTCGTAAATCTGCCACGACATAACGCCGTCCAAGTCGATACCGTCGGTGATCGCCTGCGTTACAAGCCAGGCTTCCGCCGCGGGGCGCGACCGTTCAACGATCGCCAGTGGCGTGGCTGTCGCGATCCCGGAGCGAAGCAGCATGAACGCGCGATCCCAGTTCCTGCGCTCGCGCGAACCACGGACGCGCCGCACACACCGGCGGGCCCACGATTCTGTGCGGCTGTGCTTGCACACAACATCCAGATGGACCCCGCCCAACCGGGGGCTGGCGCGGAAGACCTCCGCCGTGCGCGAAGCTTTCAAGACGACGCGATGCGGCACTGCGTCCGGCGTTCGGATTAATGCCGTCAGAAGCGCACGCCAGTCGTTGAGCGTCACCGTCCAGGGCGCGCGGTCTGCTTCCCCACGTGGATCCCGCAGGAGAACCTCGCCGGACCATCCGTCGTCCAATGCGATAGTAGTGACGTCCTGACGCGCCGCGCACCCATTGGCTACGCCGCGCGAGGTGTCCGCTGTCATGACGTCGCCGTTCCGCATGGGTGATACGCGCCCAACGTCAAAAACTCCGCGTCGCGGACGCTCGCGCGAACAGCGACCGCATGTCTGTCCGCTCACACGGCGTGGTCCGTTCGGCGACGTAGTCGTCCAGGAAGCCCGCCGCGATGCGCTCACGAAGTCGCTGATCGGCGATACTGGCTGCCAGCGTTTTCAGATCCGCCGCGACAGCTCGGTTATCCACGGGGCCGACCCGAGCCCGTTCCACGTCGATCAACCGGAACGTCCAATCGTCACCGCGCCGCCCGACGAAGATATGCCGCTCCGAATAATCGGTGTGGACAAATCCGGCGTCGTGCAAGCGAGCGGAGAACCGGGCAAGGGACGCGAGCAGGCTGTCTCCCACCTCAGGGTGTTTCCACCAGAACTGTGCCAACGGCATCTCGCCTGGAACCTCTTCCATCAGAAAGAACAGGCGGCGCGAGACCCCCAGGAAACTCGAACTGCCGCATGCCAGAACGCGCGGTCCGGAGAACCCATGACCATTCAGCCAGTCGATCATCCGCAACTCGTGGAAACCGCGCGACACGTGACCCTTGAGAATCTGCGACGGCGCCAGCCAGTACCGTTTCAGGTAGCACTGGCGACCGTCAACCTGAATCCCAATCACGCTGCGGCCGACATGGAAGCGCATGTCCCGACCGCGCACCGCGAACGCGTCGTCCACGGATTCGAACTGGCCCATCGATGCGGCGATGGTTTCGCGATCATCGTCTGTCACCGATGCGTGCCCGCCCATACCGATTCGTCCCCCGCTCGCCGCCGCCGCACGAGACCTGCGACGTGCACACCATCGTCACGCCACGAAGCGACGTCCGTCGGGCAAGGCGAGGGGACATCATAGTCCCACGCGTTCCGTCGGGCAAAAGGAAGACCGAACCATCGCCGCGGTACCGCGGACGGGCGCCAATCCTGACTCCGCACCCGCCAGCACGCGGAACCGTGAGTCCTCCACAACAAGCGGGCCACCCGAGTCGCACTCGAATGGCCCGCGATGGTTTTCAAATCGACCGAGCGAACATCAGCCAGCCACGCCGGCGCGTCTGCTCGTCCGGATCGCCTACGGCTGGGCCGGGAGAGTCGCCCCCGACCACGACTGTGTCGCCGGCGGTGTTACGCCGTTGATGAGCTGTTTGAACGCCAGCAGATCAAGCGGGTTCACCGAGCCGCTACGGTCCACGTCAATGAAATCGACAGGCGTCCCAACCGGTGGCGTGGTCACGCCGTTGACGTACTGCTTGAACGTGAGCAGATCAAGCGGATTCACCGTCCCGCTCTGGTCCACGTCGGCTGGCAGGTAGCCGATATCCATCCCGCCGAGGAACGGCTCGACGCCGCACGTGCTGCGGGCTGCGACGAGAAGTGTTGTCCATTCCTGCAGGGAAATGGGTCCCGAGAGCTCGATCGTGACGGTCTGCCCGTCCTTCGTTGCAATCCCAGTGATCGACGGCGCCGATCCCGCCGTGTCGCTAATCGAGAACGCGCTCGCGCTCAGCGGGCTGCCGTCGGGGTCTTCCATCACGGTCGTGAACTCGACCGTCAGAGAGTCCATCCCGATGATCGTCGAGCCGTCGGTGCTCTCACGCCGCGCGTCGATGAAACCGTCGTACGCGCGATCCGCGAACGAAACGCCAGCCACCGCGGGCTTGAAGTTCGGGGCGGCGCAGGTGGCCGCTGGCACCAGCGAAGTCGTGGTGATCGACGCGGGGTTACCACTCTTGAACAGCCCTAGCGAAACGAAACCCGGAGCGGGCGCGCTGTTGGCGATGAACCGGAAGTTGTACATCGTTCCCCACCGCAACGCGTTGGCATTGACAACTTCCGCGATCCTGACCGTCTGCCACGTCAGAATCTCTCCGTCGCTGGAGAAGTCCCAGACGTCCAAGCAGTACGGATCACCGCTGT
>JAJDDS010000578.1 GCA_029260195.1 Phycisphaerae bacterium | reverse complement strand
TTGGTTGCGGGCGCTGGTGTCAGGCGTCTCGCGGAGTGCGACGAGAATGTCCTCGGGGCGGACGGCGATTCGGGACTGTTCGCCGACGTCTTGGCGGCAGAGCGGAACGTGCATCATGACGTCCCCGACGCGCAGGTCCGTCGTGTTCTCATCCGGGTGATGGGCGACGACCCGGCCGTCAAGAATGTTTTCAGTGCCGGACAGTCCGGCGAGGGCGATGCTGGTCGGTGTGTGAAAGACGTCGATCGGGACGCCGTCGTGGATGATCCGTCCACCTTCGAGCACGATGACGCGATCGCCGAGGCGGTAGGCTTCAGCCACATTGTGGGTGACGTAGATGATTGGGACGCCGATGGATTTGGGCAGTTGTTTCAACTCGCTGAGCAACACGTCGCGCGTGGCTACGTCGACGGCGGAGAGGGGTTCGTCCATGAGCAGGAGCTTCGGTTTCGTGACGAGGGCGCGAATGATGGCGATGCGTTGCTGTTCGCCGCCGGAGAGTCGGCTGGGGTGTCGGTCCATGACGTGTGCGACGTGGAACGCGTCGGCCCAGCGATGGAGGTCCGCCGGGTCAGCGGCGGCGTAGGCGATGTTCTGGCCGGCGGTCATGTGGGGGAAGAGGTTGTGGTGTTGGAAGATGTAGCCGATGCCGCGGTCCTTGATTGGGACGTTGACGCGCTGCTCGCGCGAGAAAAGCGTCTTGCCCGTGAAACGGATGTGGCCACGGTCGGGTTTGTCGATACCGGCGAGCATGCGGAGGGCGGTGGTTTTGCCCGCGCCGCTTTTGCCGAAGAGGATGAGAATGCCCTTGCGGTGGTAGAATCGCAGATTGAGGGACAAGTGCCCGATGGCGCGTTGGATGTCGACCTCGAGCATAGTCACCCTCGACTTCCGATACGTTGCATTTGCTTGGCATTCAGCCGATTGGTGACGTAGATCACCAGCACCGAGAACACGGTCAGGATCATGACGAGCACACGGGCGGTGGCGTCGTCATGGTTGGTGAAGGCGTGGAAAATGGCCACCGGCATGGTCATGGTCTGTCCGGGAATGATGCCGGCGAGCATGAATGTGGCGCCGAATTCGCCGAGTGCTCGGGCGAAGCTGAGGATCACCCCCGCCATCAATCCGTTTCGGGCGAGCGGGAGGGTGACGCGAAAGAGGGTCTCGAATTTGCCCTTACCGAGGGCGTACGAGGCGAGCTCGAACTCGCGGTTGACAGACTGAAAGGCTGCGCGGGCGGACTTGACCATCAGAGGGAGGGCGATGACGGCGGATGCGATGGTGGCGCCGAGAAGGGTCAGGGCGACGCGAACGTCGAACCAGGATTCGAGCGACTGCCCTACCGGGGATCGCGCGCCAAGGAGGATGATGAGGTAGTAGCCGACGACGGTAGGAGGCAGGATCATGGGCAGGGTGAAGACGGCGTCGATGAGCTCGCGGCCGGGGAAGGCGCGTCTGGCCAGCAGCGCGCCGAGTGCAGTGCCGAGCGGGAAGACGATGACCATGGCGCAGGTGGCGGCGATCAGGGAGAGCTTCATGGCGGTCCACGCGTGGGCGTACGGCGAGTCGGGCTCCGCGTCGGCCGGAGCCGGCTGGCGCATCGCGACGTCGACCGGCGGCGGTTGAAACCCGTGATCCGCGAGCACAGCCTGGGCATCGAGGGAAGTGACGAAGTCCATGAATAATCGCGCCGCTCGGCGATTGTGCGATGTTCTGAGAATCGCGATTGGGTATCGGATGGGTTCGTGCCATTCCGGCTCAGCGATCGCGACGGTTTCGACGCGGTCGATTAGCTCGGCGGCGTCCGTGGCGTACACCAACCCGGCGTCGACCTCGCCGCGTGCGACGTAGTCAGCCGCCTGTCGCACGTGGATGTTCTCGACGAATTTCGGTCGGACGCCGTCGAGCAGATCAAGGTGCCGCAGGATCTGCCTGCCGTACCGCCCCACGGGGACGTTGGAGGCACCGATGGCGATGCGGTGGACGCGGGTCTCGGCCAGATCGGCGAACGCCGTGATCGCGGCCGGGTTGTTCGACGGACAGATCAGCGCGATGCGGTTTCCGGCGAAGGTGCGTCGGTCGGCCGTGCGGACCAAGCCGGCGTCGATCAGCGCGTCCATCGGCGCCGCGCCGGCTGATGCGAACACGTCGATGCCCTGTCCGCCCGCGGCTTCGATCTGCCGCTGGAGGTGATTCGAGCCGCCGAAGTTGAGTCGAACGGTGATGTTGGGATGTCGCATGGTGAAGCGGTAGGCGATGGTCTCGAAGGCGTCGGTCAGGCTCGAGGCCGCGGAGACGGTCAGCCTCACGGGCTGACCCCGTTCACGGTGGTCGGTTTGGGCGGACGCGCCGATGGGTGCGACCGCTAGGCACCACACGACTCGTACGGCCATTCGACGCATTCGGCGTGGTGACATTCGTGACTGATGCATCGTCCGGGTTGCCGTCATTGGATTCGCCGGATGACGCCGACGGCTAATACCCGATTGGCGGACAAGTGATCGCTGATGGCTCAAGATGGACGGCCTATCGCGTGCCCTCGTGCAGGTACTCGTGGAGGTATTCGATGGTCCTGCGTTGTTCACCTTGCTCGAGCGCGACGATGTCGCCGATCGAGATCAGGCCGACCAACTTCCCGTCGTCGACAACGGGCAGGTGGCGAATCCGCTTGTCGGTCATCACGGTGCGGCATTCCGCCAGCTTCGACGACGACTGACAGCAGGCGACGGGCGAGGTCATAACATCTTTGATCTTGGTCGTTTCGGGATCGCGGCGCTCAGCCACGACTCGGCAGAGCACGTCGCGCTCGCTGAAGATCCCGACGACCTTTTCGGCGCGCGCCACGACCAGCGATCCGATGCGTCGATCGCTCATGATCTTGACGGCTTCGATGACGTCCGAGTCTTCGCCGATCTTGGCGACGTCACCGGTTTTCTTAGCGAGAATGTCCTGTGCGGTTGGCATTGTCGACCATCCTTCTGTCTCAGATGAACCAAGGCGAATCCGTTTGACGATCCATCGTCACCGGGACCTGCGATGACCGGATCAGTCGATTCCCTTTTCGGCAAGCCATCGCTCCGCGTCGATGGCGGCCTTGCATCCCATCCCGGCCGCGGTCACCGCCTGCCGGGAGACCGAGTCCGCGGCGGCGCCGGCGGCGGGTACGCCCTCGGCG
>JAJDDS010000577.1 GCA_029260195.1 Phycisphaerae bacterium | reverse complement strand
CCACCCGCGACGCAGTCCGAGCGGATACAGCAGTCCGTACCCGACCAATCCAGCCGCCAGTGCGTACGTGATGCCGTCCTTGAGCACCGTTGTGTACGGACCGGTCAGAAAATTATGGAGGTTCGTTTCCCCCTGGAGATTGTGGTCCTTGAAAAACGACGGCGACGTGAACCCGAACACGCGCTGCCCCCACGATATCTCCTCCATGGCTACGTAGAAGCAACTCGCCGCCAATAGTCCGAAGAAGACCCGGTAGCCGGATCGGAGGGACATCAGTCTCGCGGAGAGAACAAGTGCGACGAAGAACGCCCAGTACTGGACCCACTCCCCGATCGCGTCCTCGTACGTCGCCCAGATGTACGCCATCGGGTAGCGCACCGCCATGACGAAGTAGGCGCACACGACACCCGCGAACAGACCGTGAACGATAATGTGGTGCGATTTCACGCGGGTCATTCGACGCCCTCAAGAGGACTACACCACCGATTTATCGGCAGGCGCCTCCGTGTGACCGCAGTCGCGATCGGAAAGCGTGGGATCGTCCGTGGCCGTCAACCGGCATCGGGATCTTGGAAGAGGTCGAGTAGCTCGGGCTTGTCGAACGGTGTCAGCTCGTAGAGGACCGCCCGCCCGATTTCGCGGCGAAAGAGGTGCATCCCACTGTCGGCGGGAAGGGTGAAATCGGCGTCGTAATTCACCCGGTCGATAAACACCATCGCCCCTTCACCCCGCACCCGCGCCAGCATGGTAACCGTCCCGCCCGAGATGGTGTTCGCGTACCCCAGTCCCAGCACGGCGATGTCGTCCGGCGACTGCGCCAAGCTCAACGGCTGGCGGAACAGCTTGCGGAACGTGTCAATGAACTGCTCGTCGGAGTCACAGATCCACGACGGCGCGAAATCCGCAGCCTCCACCGCCCGATAGGCGTCAACGAATGACACATTGGGGTTCCAATCCGGGATGCTCCCGGCCAGCGGCGTGGTGTCGTCCCCTTCACGGTAGAAGTCCACGATCCGCCAG
This sequence comes from Phycisphaerae bacterium, assembly GCA_029260195.1. Lineage (GTDB taxonomy): Bacteria > Planctomycetota > Phycisphaerae > UBA1845 > UBA1845 > OFTM321. The sequence continues at coordinate 1,828 of JAJDDS010000577.1, read as the reverse complement.
ATGCCGACAAACGCGATCGCCACGACGGCCGCCAGTGCCAATCCGCGTCCCACGCTCATCCAGCGCGCCGTCTGTCGCAGAGGGACATGGGATTGACCCATCGCGGACGTCCGCGAGGACTGAAGGCCTCGGCTCGCGCCGGACGCGATGTGCTCGAGGATGCGGTCCGGCGAGGGCGCGTCGTAGACGTCAGCCAGAGCGCCGTCGATGCGCCCCTGCAACGCAATGGCTGCGCACAGCGATTCGTCGCGCCCGATTCGCGTCTCGAGCTCCCGCAGCTCAGATGCACTCGTCATCCCGTCGAGGTACGCATCCAGCGCATCGTGTTCGGGCGCGTTGTTGGATTGCCCGTGCGTGCCCATCAGTTCGTTTGATCCTCTTTCGGTCCACCCGGTTCCAAACCAGCCAATCGCACGCGGAGCAGTCTCCGCGTGCGGTGAACGTGACTCATAGCCGTGCCCTCGGGAATTCCCAGAAGCTCTGAAATCTCGGAGTAGTTCAGTCCGTCCAGCGTCCGGAGCAGCAGGCAAGCCCGCGCGGTCTCATTTACATCGTCCAAAGCGGCTGCCACCCGCGCGTTGAAACCCCCGTCACCGTCAGCCGCGTTCGCACCGCCTGACCGGGTCGCATCTCCGCGACGTTCACCCGAGCTTCGGTCGGGCGCTCGATCGAGGAGTTCGCGCTCGGTACCACCGGTGCGATGCTTGTGCTCCTTGCGGGCGCGGTTGAGGGCGACATAGCGGACCATCCGCGCCATCCACGCGGTGAAGTTTGTACCCGGCGTGAATTGCCCGAGTTTGCCCAAGGCGACCATCGCCGCGTCCTGAACCACGTCCTCCGCCAGCGAAGCCTCACCCACGACCCCGGCTGCCACTCGCCACAGTATTCGGAATGAGCGACGGAATTGCTCCCCGAATTCGGCTGCACCGAGGGCGGCCGGAATCTCCGGCTTGGTGCGGTTGACGTTGGACTCACCCCGAATCATGAGCAGCATGCTACCCGCAAATGTCGGGAACACGACGGTTTCTTGCAGATCACCGCGCGGTTCTCGTCACGACACCTGTATCCCGCTCGCGAATCATGTACGGCATCTGTCAGGGTTGCTCCGTGCGTCCGACGCCCACGCGGTCTGTTCCCGCAGAGGGTGGTTGCCCCGAACGGTCCGTCTCTGGTATCGTGTACGTGGCTCAACAACCTCAACCTCTGGAGTCACAGCGTCCATGACCTCCGCCCGGGGCGCTGCAGGAGTACAGGTATGAGCGCGGGAACATGTTGGTTGACGATTCTGGTGCTGGCCGGGGGCGGTGATCCCCCGACGCCGCGCGTTGAGATCACGCCGATTCTGCATCAGGGCGATCCGGCCCCGGGCATTCCCAACGCGACGGTGGTCTACATGGTCCGGCCGCAGATCGACGGGCAGGGCAACGTCCTGATCAACGGTTTCTACCAGATTGAGGGTGAACCCTTTGCGCGCGAGGGGCTCTGGTATGGGGCGGCTGGCTCGCTCGAAGTTGTATCCTTTGAAGGGATGCAGGCGCCGGACTTGCCCACCGGGGTCGTCATCGACTTCATGGGCGACACCTGGCTGGGTGAAAACGGGTGGGTGGGGTCCACCGGGTTTCTAACCGGCCCCGGAGTCATTGCGGGCTACAACGACATGGCGAACTTCGCCGGGCCCCCGGGGGACCTTCACAAGATCCTGCAGGGCGGCGATCCGGCGCCGGGGCTGGACCCGGGAACGATCATTGATGCAAGTTCCGGGAACGGGTTGACCCCGTGGCTGAGCGACAACGGGCGCCTGCTGGTCATCGCGTGGTTGGCCGGACCC
>JAJDDS010000576.1 GCA_029260195.1 Phycisphaerae bacterium | reverse complement strand
CGCAGCCCGGTCAGCCATCCATCTCGACGTGGTGGACTTCCTCAGCAAACCCGCATCGCTGGGCGATATCGAGGTTGCGCTGGATCGAGCCTATCGCCGCCAGTTTGAACCCACGCGCGGTCGGACCGCGCGGTCGCCACGTTCAGAGCCCCAAGCGCAAGCGCCGGCCCGTCCTCCAGATCCCGCGCATCTCGATCGGAATCGCACCGATGATCGTGATCCGGAAACGTTGCGGGACGCCGAGCGCCGCCAGATCCTCGATGCACTGAATCGTAACGAAGGCAACCGTGCAGCCACCGCCGCCGAATTGGGTATCAGCGTGCGCACGTTGTACTACCGGCTGGCGGAGTTTCAGCGGCGAGGATTGCTGCCGTAGGCTGACCACGGCGGGCCGGGCCGGCGATGCGGCGCTGATCGGCAACGGCGCTTGGCGAATTGAGATCGACGGAATAGAGGGGACGCGCCACGGCAGCGATGTCGGTCTCTATTCATCAGTTTTCGGTATCTGTGTGAGCGAAACGCTTTGGGCACTACGGAACATACGTGGCGAGAGACACCATCCCGCCTGCTGGTACTGGCGGAGGGACATCTCGATCCGTTTTCCGCCAAGACAGCCGTCGGCTTGCTGCGCTTTCGTCCCCACGATGTCGTCGCGGTCGTCGATCGGGCGAGTGCGGGTGGCGACTTGCCGTCGCTGGTGGGCGCGGGGCGGGGCATCCCGATCGTCGAGAATGTCGCTGCCGCGCTGCCGTTGAATCCGGCCGCCATGGTGATAGGTGTCGCGACATCGGGCGGCGTGCTTCCGGCGCCAATGCGCGAAGCCATCATCGACGCGCTTGACGCGGGCGTGGACGTGGTGAGCGGGTTGCACAACCGGCTGGCGGACGACAACGCGTTTGTCGACGCCGCCAAGAAGTCCGGCGCGCGCGTACATGACATCCGGCATCCGGATCGCACGTTCGAGATTGCCGCAAGACGTGCGCTGGCCACCCGTGCGCGCCGTGTGCTGACGGTCGGCACCGATTGCAACGTCGGAAAGATGGTCGCCAGCCTCGAGCTGGCCCGGGGGCTGCGCGACCGCGGAATCGACGTTCGGATGGCTGCCACCGGTCAGACCGGGATTCTGATCACCGGGTCCGGCGTCTGCGTGGATGCGGTGGCAAGCGATTTCATAGCCGGCGCGGCTGAGACACTTGTGGTCGATCAGGGCGGCGCCGATGTGGTGATCGTCGAGGGACAGGGCGCGCTGACCCATCCGGGATTCTCGGGCGTGACGCTGGGGTTGATGCACGGGGCATTGCCGGACAGTATGGTGCTCGTACACGAACCCCGGCGGAAGTGCTTCCGGCGGACCGATGTGCCGCTGCCGCCGTTGACGGAGTTGATTGCGTTGCACGAAGCCATCATGCAACCCCTGCATCCATCGCGGGTAGTCGGTGTCGCACTGAATTGTCACGGCATGACCGAAACCGAGGCGCGGCGCGAGATCGAGCGCGTGGAGAACGACGTGTCCCTGCCGACGACCGATTGCGTCATGTTCTGCGTGAACCCCCTGCTCGACGCCGTCACGTAGGATTCCCCACGCAAATGAGCGAATCGAACCCTGCCACGCACCGTGTCCGCGTCGGCGTCGTCTTGCCGGAAGATCGCGCAACGCGGATCTGTTGCGATCTGCCCGGCGCCGGTTACTCAATCACCGCCACCGGTCACGAAACGTGCATCAACGCGCACAGACCAACGCAACTCGTCGCCCACATCGACGGACCGACCATCGCCGTACAATCGAATGGGGCGCTCGTCGGCCGGTCGGACACGTGGTCAATTGCACCCGCCGTCGAGCGCGAACGAACCGGACTCCTCTGTCGAGACTGCGTGGCGGGTCGCGGATTCCATTGGTCCACCCAGATCGACGTCGTGCTGCCAGGGACCGTCGAGCTGAGTGTCACTGATGGGCACTTTCTGGTCGTCAACGAACTCGACATCGAAACCTACCTCGAAGGCGTGATTACCGCTGAGATGAGCGGCGACGCGCCGATCGAGTTTCTCAAAGCACAATGCGTCGTCGCTCGGTCGTGGATGACGGCAGCCACCGAGCACAAGCACGCCGCGTTGGGGATCGATTTCTGTAACGACGACTGCTGCCAGCGGTTCCAAGGCGTCGGTGTGGTGACGCCGTCCGCCCGGCGGGCCGTCGACGAGACGGCTGGACTGGTATTGGTTCATGAGAGCGGCGTGGTGGTCGACGCGAATTACGCAAAGTCGTGCGGCGGCATTGTCGAAGCGCCGGCCAACATCTGGACGATCAACAAGCCGGGCCAACGCTCGCTCGTCGACGCCCCCGACGCGTCCCCCATGCGGCGGTTCGATCCCGTCCGCAACGAAAACATCGGCGAGTATGCTCGCGGATCGTGGCTGAGTGCGTGCGACGCATACTGCAGCCCGCAAGTCGTCCCCGAATCCGACCTGCCGCGGTATCTGGGCCGCGTGGACGACGGCGGCGGGCACTTCCGGTGGCAAGTGACGTACGAAGCGAGTGCGTTTGAGGACATCCTGCGACGCAAACTGTTTATGCCGTCCGCCGGTGGATTCAGACGGTTTCATGATCTCGCCGTAACCCGTCGCGGTCGAAGCGGACGGGCGACGCGCATCGAAATCGCCTACGATGACGCCGGTGGCCTGCGACGGGTACGAACCGTCGAAGATCAACACCGGATTCGCGACGCTTTGCACGAGTCGTTCCTGTACAGCAGCGCGTTCGAGGCGCGCGTGCATCGCACCGATGGCGGGCGACCGACGCGCATCGACCTGCACGGCGCCGGATGGGGGCATGGTGCGGGCATGTGTCAGATAGGAGCCCTCGGCATGGCCTTGCGCGGTGTTGACCACGAGCGAATCCTGCATCACTACTTCGAGAACGTGACCATCAAACAACGGTAGCTATCATGACGCCCCGCGATCGAGGACACTTGCCGACCGAACAACGAAACGACCGCTCGCGGGACATCGACACCTTGCCGCTGGCTGACGCCTTCGATGTCATCGCCGAAGAGGATGCGACGGTCGCTCTGGCGGTTGCCCGGGCCAAGCCGCAAATCTGCGCTACGGTCCAACTGGTGACCAACGCATTCCGAAACGACGGACGGCTGATCTACGTCGGCGCCGGGACCAGTGGCCGACTCGGCGTGCTCGACGCTGCCGAATGCCCGCCCACGTTTCTGACCGACCCCGAAATGGTTCGCGGTGTCATCGCCGGCGGATGGCACGCGCTCCACCGGAGCGTCGAGGGAGCGGAGGACGTCGAATCCGGGGGAATCGCTGCGATCGACGCCTGCGAAGTCGGCGACCGCGACGTCGTCATGGGCACCGCCACCGGCGGCACGACGCCGTTCGTACACGCAGCCATCCGCCGAGCTCGCGAACGACGCGCGAAGACCGTGTTCCTGGCGTGCGTGCCGAGCGATCAGGTGCCGGACGACGCGGACATCTCCATCCGCATCTTGACCGGTCCCGAGGTCATCACCGGCAGCACGCGCATGAAAGCCGGCACCGCCACCAAGATGGCGCTCAACATGATCACCACGCTGAGCATGGTGGCCATCGGCAAGGTGTACGGCAATTTGATGGTCGACATGAACGCCCGGGCCTGCGACAAACTGTGGGATCGAGCGATGCGCACCCTGTGCGAGGTGACCGACCTGCCCCGAGATTCCGCCCAAGACCTGCTCGAACGCGCCAACGGACACGTCAAGACCGCGATCGTCATGCACCTGTTCAACGTCGACCGGGACGGCGCCATGCGGAGACTGGAAACACGCGGCGGGCGCGTCCCCCCCGTCACCGGGTCGGGCGAATAAGGCGCCCAGCAAGAACGTCCACCCCGTCCCGATCACAATCCACCAAGGCCAGGCGATCCACGGAGCATCGGCTGGCTGGGCGAATTTGATGCCCGCCAACAGCCCCACGGCTGACAGCATTACGACCGGGTTGATTCGGTCGTGCCCCCGGTGACACGTCGTGACACCCAACAGAAACACGCCCAGCAGCGATCCAAATATCAGGCTGGCCCACTCGAACGCCTCCCACAGCAGATCGGACTCTTCCGCGAACAAGATCGCGATCACCGTCACCACGAACCCGAATGCGACAGTGAACACGCGCCCCGCCCACAGATAGTGTCGCCCCTCCCGTCCGGGCGCGATGTACGGCCGGTAGACATCCACCACGGCGCTTGAAGAAAGCGCCCCCAGTGCCGAGTCCAGACTCGACATGGCGGCTGCAAACACGCCAGCCAGCAGCAACCCCCGCAACCCCCAACCCGACGGCAGCGCGTTCGCGATGAAGAACGGAAACACCCGATCCGACGACACATCGCCCGGGGGTAGGAACCCACCCAGCGACCGATCGTACGCCCACAACATCACGCCCAACAGCAGAAAGAGCATCACCACCGGCAGCCCGATCAACGCGTTAAAAGTCAGCGCCCGCTGGCCACCCCGAACGTCGCTGCACGTCAACATCCGCTGCGTCAAATCCTGATCCGTGCCGAAGACCGCCGCGTTGAGAAACAGCGTGTGAATCAGTAGCACGACGAACGCCTTGTCGTCGTTGAAGTCGAGGTTCCAATGAAAGACGCGCATTTTCCCCGCCGCCGTTACGGCCTCGAGGTGCTCGCCCACCGTTCCAGGTGTGGCGACGAACAGAAAAACGACGGCAGCCAACGCCCCGCCGATGAACACCGTCGCTTGCAGCGCGTCCGTCCAGATGATCGCCTTGATCCCGCCGAACGCCGTGTACGCGATCGCCAACGTCGCGCTGCCCACGATGACTGACACCAAGGACCAATCGAAGACCACGCTGACCGCAATCGAAGCAGCCAGAAGTCGCAGCCCGCTACCGACGACCCGCGATACGAAAAAGAGCAGCGACGCCGTGCATCGTGTCCAAGGACCGAACCGACCACCGAGGTATTCGTACACCGTAGTGACCCGCGCGCGGTAGAAGGCGGGAAGCAGCAGCCAGACGATCAGCATCCGTCCAAGGAACGAGCCGAAGTAGAGCTGAAGATACGAGCAGTCGCCGGAAAACGCCCCACCGGGTACGCCGATGAAGGTCAGAGCGCTGAGCTCCGTTGCAAGAATCGACAACCCCACCACAAGCCATGGTTGACGCCGACCCCCGAGGAAGTAATCATCGGTGTCGGCTTCACCGCGCCCGGACCATAAGCCAACACCGAGAACGGCGGCGAAGTAAGCAACCAGTACGAGCGCGTCGGCAACCGCCACGTGATACGTTCCTCCTCACCGCGACCGCCGAGATGGTCGCGAACGTTGACGCGCCGTCAAGTCCACCTTCGAACCAAAGGGTTTTCATCAGTGCCCGACCCAAACCTCAAGACCTGCGTCGGCGTCGACATCGGCGGAACGTACACCCGGCTCGCCATCGTCGACTCAATGGGAAGGGTGGCAGCCGATCGGCGCACCGAGACGCCGTCAACCCGCAACGGGGAAGATCTGATCCGCTGGCTGGATCACGCCTACCATGCCTGCCGTGGTGAGACCGATTCCCTGCCCCCGCCCGACGCGATGGGTGTCGGCGTTCCCGGCGTGCTGGAACCCGGACGCTCCGCGGTCATCCGAGCCGTCAACCTCCCGTTCATCGAGGGGCTGGCGTTGCGCGATCTGCTGGTCGAGCGGACCGGCTTGGTGACCGTGCTCGACTGCGACACAGTGACGGCTGCCTGGGGCGAATATTGCGCCCGCGAGCGTCAGTCAAAACGATTCGCATACCTGACCATCGGCACAGGAGTTGGAGCCGCGGTCATAATCGACGGAAAGGTCATCCGGCACACCCACCACTCCGCCGGCCATCTGGGACACCTCGTCTGCGACACGTCCGACGACGCCCCGCCATGCGCCTGCGGATCTTCGGGCTGCCTCGAATCACTGGTTGCGGCTCCGGCGCTCTCCCGGGTCGCTAAGTCCGCTGGGATCGGCAGGGATCTCCACGATGTCGAGGTCGCCTTGCAGGAGGGCGACGCCGCCGCTGCCCGATTCATCGAACGGATGGCTCGGTACCTCGCCGTCGCGCTGGTCAATCTCGTCCATACATACGCCGTCGAGCGGATCGTGATCGGTGGAGGCGTATCCGTAGGTCTGCCATCTCTCCCGCGCCGCGCAGGCGAACTGGTCCGGTCCGCCACCGGCACGCTCATTCCCCCGGCGATGGAGGTTGAGCTCGGTTGCTTGCAAGACTACGCAGGCGTCGTCGGCGCCGCGCTCCTTGCCGCTGAGCACGCCCCCGACCACGATGTTCGGTAGCCCCCCTCGACGCGAAAGACGACGAGTAACATGAGCCAACCGACCGCATCACCGGACATCGTTCGACGGTCCGAGACCCGTACCGGCGTCGCGTACGGCGTCGCCGCGTACCTTTGGTGGGGGCTTGTACCCGTCTACTTCAAGTCCGTCGCAAGCGTCCCCGCACTGGAGGTGCTCGCCCATCGCGTCGCCTGGTCAGTCGTCATGCTCAACGCCATGCTCGTCCTTCAGAAACGCTGGCGAATCGGGTTGCGCATGGTCCTCGTTCGTCGGACCATGTTCATGTTGGTGGCCTCCACCACGCTCATCGCGGTCAATTGGCTCGTGTTCATCTGGGCTGTTTCCGAATCTCGCGTACTCGAAGCCAGCCTCGGCTACTTCATCAACCCACTGGTCAACGTCCTGCTGGGATTCGTTTTGCTCGGTGAGCGTCTGCGACGGTGGCAGTGGGGCAGCGTCGCGCTCGCAGCCATCGGTGTCACCTACTTGACCACCGGCTACGGCGCGTTTCCGTGGGTGTCGCTCGTTCTCGCCTGCTCATTCGGGACTTACGGCCTGCTGCGCAAGACCATGCGCGTGGACTCGCTCGTTGGATTGGCCACCGAAACGACCATTCTCACCCCCCCCGCGATCGGCTACCTGCTGTTCGCCCTTGTCACCGATCGGCTCGCGTTCGGCAACGAAACGTGGCGGATGGACGTCTTGCTCAGCCTGGCCGGCGTCGTTACCGCGGTGCCGCTGATTTGGTTCGCGCACGCAGCCCGGCGTTTGCGCTACGCGACGCTGGGACTCCTGCAATACATCGCCCCTTCGGGACAGTTTCTGCTGGCCGTTCTGTTGTTCGGTGAGACGTTCACACCCGACCACATGATCGCCTTCGCATCCATCTGGACGGCGCTGGCGATCTACTCACTCGACACCTTCGCACAGAATCGAAATGCTGCTCGGCCCTGATGCACGCGCGCAGCCAACGCCGCACCCGACCGGGTCAGCCGCCGTCACCGCAGCCGGTGACCACAATCACTGCGCTGTCGGATGTCGCGGAATTGCACCCGTTGGTCGCGGTTGCGTGATAGGTACCGGCGTCGTCGAGCGATAGGGACGCGATGATAAGGAACGGTCCGGTTGCGTCCGGTATCTCGACGCCATCCTTGAACCAATGATACGTGGGCAGATTCGTGGCGTTGGCGGACAGGAAGAGTACATCCCCGACGCAGAAGTCGTCGCCCGCCGGATGCGCGATGAACTCGGTCGGCGCGTCCGTCACCACCAACTCCGCCGCGCCCGAAAACGCCAGTTCTCCGCAGCCAGCCGTCACTACACAGCGATACTCCCCCGCGTCCGATTCCGCCGCGGATGCGATCGATAGTTCGGACCCGACCGCGCCGCTGACGTCGACGCCGTTCAAACGCCACTGGTACGACAGGTTCGCCCCGCCGGGCTCCTCCGCCATCGCCTCGAAGGACACCGGTTGGCCGAGGCAGGTTAGTGCCGACGCGGGTTGTTCGATGACGGTCACGTCGCACGTCCCCGCATGCCGCCGCTGGTACCCCGAGAAGTCGGCGAAATCGACATCGTCGTCGGCGTCGAAATCAAACGCGCCGCACGGCGGGTCGAACGAGTCGTTCCCGGCACCGGTCACGCACGCCACCATCTCCCCAAAGTCACTCATATCGACGTGTCCGTCGCAGTCATAGTCCCCCGCGCCCGATTCGTAGGCTCCCATGTCCACCCGATCGCAGAGGACACGCCGGTGTCCGTCCAGGTCGCTAGATCCAGGCGGCGCGTCCGGCGATCCCGCGTTCACTCCGGGCGAGGCATGGTACAACCGTGCGTCGTCGTCTTCGGTCCCAAACACGTCGTCCACGCCATTCGCGTCAAGAAACAGTGGATCAGTCGCGATGTTGCCAGCGCCCGTGCCGGTCGGTACGCCACCCTGGACGCACGTGTAGGACATGTCCTCGAATCCGATCGGCCCCGACAAGGTGATCTGAGACGAAGACCCCTGCCCCAACTGGTCGCTGTTCGCCCAGAAAACGCCGTTCGTGATCAACGGTGACGTGTCGCCGATGTGGAGTATTCCCCCGCCCGCGCTGCCAGCCACGTTTCCGCAGAACGTACAGTTGACCAGCTCAACCGTGCTTTGCCAATTGTGCAAAGCGCCGCTGGTGTCGTCCGCCACATTGCCGCTGAACAGGCAATCCGCCAGATGCGTGGTTCCGTCGTCGTTCACCATACCGCCGCCGAAGGACGCCGTGTTCCCGATGAACCGGCTGTGCGTTACCACGACGACGCTCGATCCCATATTGCGCATCCCGCCGCCCGAATTGACCGCCACGTTATTCACGAACGCGCAGCGAGTAATCGTCGGCGCGCCACCGTTGTTGTGCATCCCGCCGCCCCGAAACGCCGCGCGGTTTCCGCGAAAGACCGTGTTGATGACCGTGGGGTTTCCGCCGTCGAAATTCTCCATCCCACCGCCGAACACACCCGAGTTACCGACAAACACGCAGTTGCGAATCGTCGGACTCCCAGCCTGGACGCGCATTCCCCCACCGGCGTCGAACGGCAGCGAGTTGCCGTCGGCGTTGCCCCCTCGGATCGTGAACCCGTCGAGAATCGTCGATGCATCGTGTCCGATGCTCGTCACGACATTGAAGCTGTTCTCCTCGTTTCCTGTGAATGACGACTCGTCATTTCCATCGAGGTCCCCGCTGAGGACCGTCTCGAATGTCTCAACGTCACGCAGGTTCGGATGCGCCGTCCCCGGTCCGGAATACCCGCCGTACACGCCGACGCCGCCGACCAGATCGAACGACTCGATCCGGAGGGGTACGTTCGTCGGAGTATAGATTCCCTGAGCGACGTGAATGCGATCGCCGACGTTGACCGCGGTCAACGCGTCCTGAAGATCGACGAAAGCGTCGTCCCAGCTTCCGCCATCGTTCGCTCCGGCAGCGATCTTCGCAACATAGAGCACCGTCTGACACTCGTCGGGCACACCGTTGCCGTCGTCGTCCGCGCTGGTTCCGTCGGAGATGTCACACGCATCCGCGACCTGATTGTCGTTGCAGTCCGGTTGGCACTCGTCGGGAACGTCGTCGTCATTACAGTCGTCGCTGGTCGCGTCGTTGATGTCACACTCGTCGGGGACATCGTTTCCATTGCAGTCCGCCGCCTGACCCGATCCGATATCACAAATGTCACGGATGCCGTTCGCGTTGCAGTCCTCGTCCGGCTGACATTCATCCGGAACACCATCTCCATCGCAGTCGTCGCTGACGCCGTCGGCGATGTCGCAACTGTCCGCCGCCTGATTGTCGTTGCAATCCGGCTCGCACTCATCCGGGATGGCGTTGGCTGTACAGTCGTCGCTCGTGCCGTCGATGATGTCCTGCGTGTCGACGACATCGTTCCCATTGCAATCGCACCGGTCTTCGCCGGCGCCGACATCGTCGCAGGCCGTCCCGGCCCCGAAAAACGACCCATCACACTCGTTGGCCAGAACGTCGGTGCAGGAGAACGCGCCGGGGTCGCTCTCTTGGCAGCAGGCGCCGGTCGCCGCGCATTCATAGCACAACCACCCCGTCAATACGTCATCGAACCAGCACTGCCAGCGCCCTTTCTGCTGGTCGGTGAAATGGTCGAGGCAAGCGTCGGGCGAGTAGGCCATGTAATCCGCGAGATCGGTTTGGCCCCAGGGCGTACCGCTGCATCCATCGGTACCGCCCGGCGGGTTGCACGTGAAATTCACGGGTGTCGGCGGTGTGTCACTCGCGAAATCGCCGGTCGTGTCTCCCTCGACTCCGTCCGCCGTCTCGTAGCAGGCTGAACAGCTCGGCACTTCCGATACGCCGTGATGCGTGTGCCACAATCCGAGATTGTGGCCCATCTCGTGGGTTAGGATGGACTGGCCGGGACCGAAGTGTCCCTTGTGCATGACAATCCCCCCGAGCGCCGTCGGTGCGTTCGGATCCCACGGAAATGTACCAAACGAGAACCCTGACGTCTGAACCACGTACACGTTTACCTGCGACTCCGGCGCCTCCGCGTACGTCGTTTTCATGGCGTCCGTTTCGTCAATCGAGAAGTGTAGAAACTGACTCGAATTGACGAACGCGGTCTCAGCCACAAACTGAAAACGCGACGGGAGGATGTCTTCATTGAAGTGAACGAGTTGGGCGTCCACGTCCGACTGAGTGGCAGCCGGGTTCGATCCGTCATCCTCCGCGAAGACGACGAACCGCATCCGCAACGTCTGAATCGGGGTCGCGAGAGTGGGTATCCACGTATCGCGAATCTCGGGGATGTCGCACGATCCCTCGATCGGGCACGCCCCGCCCTCCGCCGGTGGATTGTTGACAGCCCATCGGTCATTGGTCTTGCACCAGCCGCCGATCCCATCATCCGCCAAACCGGACGATCCGATCATTCCGAAGCAAGTTGCCGCCACCCAAACCACTGAGGTAATCGTTCTGGACATGGACATTGCCTCCTTGGTGCGCCCCCTCAACTTTGGAACCGCGTCCCGGTTGCCATTCCCAGGCGCAAGCACGGGTCTACTCTCAGATCCCGACACAAGCGCCTTGCCGAGAGCCCATGCTACCCGAACGCGGTCGTGCGGAGCAAGGTCGCCGCGAACGTCGGACGCCTCAGCGCGACCGAGGGGGCACTGGATCGATCCCCCCCCGCGCGAAGGGACGACACCTCAACAGCCGACCCATCGTGAGGTAACACCCGCGCAGAAACCCGTGGACCCGCAATGATTCAATGGCGTAATGGCTGCAGGAGGGGCAGTACCGACACGTTCCTAACAGAAATGGCCGGATCAACGACTGAAACGCCAGTATCAACAGTACAGCAAGACAGGACGGCACCTTGCTTATCGCGTTGGCCAGTCGTTGGATCATCGCGGTCGTCGCTGGACGCGCTCGATGACATTGATGATTCGCGATGCGCGATGCTCCGATCCGTCGGGCGCGGTCACCCGAACCTCCAGCGTGTGATCGCCCGGCTCGGTGAATACCTTCTGTCCATTCAACCCGTTGGATAGTGGTTGCCCGTTCTCGGTCCAAAGCAAGTGGGCCCTGTCGCGGATGTTCGCGGGAATGACGGCTGAGTAACTCACGAGGAGTGGCGCGACACCGATCGTCGAACTCACTCGAACTCGAACCGGGGATTGCCGAGCCGGTTCAATCCGAGTGACCGCGCGCCTGTTTGAACGGTCGGCTTCTCGCGGCGACACCGGTCGGGACTTGAGCGTCACGCCGCGCGCCGGGCCGACACGCGCGCCGGAATCGAACCGGCCACGGTCCGCTCGCTCGCGCGTCGGATCCGAATTCGTGCGGATCGTTCCTTCCGTCGATTCCGCCGCCATCGACCGCTGGAGTAACGCGACTTCGACCCCGCCGCGCGACGGTTGCACGGTCGAGTCGGCGCGGGGTTGGACGCCGTGTCCCGCCGAAGCGCCAGTGCGTCGGCTCGGTGCGAATTTGCGCTTGTCGGGCTGCTCCGCGCCCACGTGTTCCAGCTTGATCTGCATCCCGGCCAACTCCAGCGGCGGGGACTTCGCCTCGATACCGCAAACCCGCCCGAAGAACTCCGCCGCCACACTCGGCGTGCGTTCGTGCCCCTTCTTCTCAAATACTCCGTACGTCAGGTCGAACCCGTGTTTGGCGTACCACTCCGCCGCCCTCTTCGATTCCCGCCGGCAAATCGCGAAGTCGTTCTCCGTGTAGTAGATCGCCACCTTGCGATCCCGATATCGCGGCACGTTCGCCGGGTCCAGAAGATCCTCGTCGAAATTCGACTGCTTCACCGCGATGCAGTGAAACCGCTCCGGATGACGATTGGCCATGTAGTGCGCGACGTAGCCACCATACGACCAACTCGTCGCCAACGCCCGGTTCGGGTCCACGTCCGTCGTACGGTAAACATGGTCCATGATTGCGATCACCCGTTCTTCATCACGCTTCAAGCTCGGATGATGCTGGTCGGACAATGGCAGCGGACCGAAAAGGTCCGACACCAGAAGCTCCGGAGCACACACCACGAACCCGTATCGGTCCGCTTCCTGCTGCCACTCCCGAATCTGACGATGCGCGTCGTCGAACGGCTTCATTCCGTGAAACGTCACCACCAGCGGACGCTTCACGCGAGACCCATCAGCCCCCGCGGGCTCATCGTACCCCACCGGAAGATACATCCAGTACCATCCACCGGTTTTGGGTTCCCGCAGATGCAGACATGTCCCCAGCCCGGGGCGCTGCCCGACCGCGCAGCCCGTCAGCGACGACACCGCCAGAGGGAGCACCGCCATCATTGCGAGACAGCCCGCGCCGCCGGAGGTTCGCCGAAATGGGTTTCGCATCTGACTCATCCTTCCAACGGCAGAACGCCGACCATTCCGGCGGAATCGGCCGTGGCCATGCGGACCGGCGGGCCGCGTCCTCCGCGCCCGTACGCGTATGCTACGGAATTCGGCTGATCCTGCCAATAGAAAGCCCTTCCCCAGGCATATCGGCCACCACCGCCGACGGGGCGAGCAATTCGCGACGCCGCCGCGCGGACAGCGGCGCCGCAGCCTCGCAGCGATGTGGATCGAATGCGATTTCAGACGGCGCGCGTCGCGCTCCACGCGCACTGGCGCAGGTACGCCCCGTTTCAGAACCTGGGGCGCAAGCGACAGGACGCGCCGTCCCGCCGGCGCCTACAGCCGTCGACGGAAGTGTCGCCGCATCGACACCAACCCCAGCATGATCATCGGCAGCGTCAGAATGCCCAGCGTTCCGCAGGGTGCAGCCCCGCACGCCGGCTGACCGTCGTCCGGGGTGGTCTGCTCCGGCGGGGCATCCGATCCGTCGCCCAGAGTCCCGTCGCCGTCATCGGTCGGCGGACTCGTCTCGTCTCCGGCCCCGGTGTCGTCCCCCGGCGCAGTGTCTCCGTCGGACGGCGTGTCCTGCCCCGGTGTCTCTTCGCCGACGCTGTCGTCCGGCGTTTGCGTCGTTGCCCGCCCAACCGCGAAGGAGCTAAGCTCCGTGCGAACCACCCAGTAGGTCACCGTATCACCGGATTCCTGATACCCGTAATCCCCCGGCACGTCCGTCGGATCCCCGCGACCGACGAAATTAGTCCCCGCCAGCACCCACACCGGCGGATCCACCGTCAGATCCAGAACGTGAAGGTCCACGTCGCCCGGTTCCACGCCGAGATCTTCCAACGCAGCCCGAGGGACCGACAATTGAATCACGGCTGTGAACGTCCCCGCGCCCATCGTTGTCGTGATGTTGAGCGTCGTCCCCAGCGCCAACTCGTCCGCGAATCCGGCGAAGGTCGTTACATCATCAGAGCCCGGCGCGCCCGCGTTCGACAATAGAATGACAATGACGTTCCCCCCCGTTGTTCCTCGGGAAATGTCCACGGTCGCGGAACTCACGCCGTCCGGCGCCGTCACTTCCACAAACACGTCACCAACCGGGTCCACCGTCCCGACATCGCCCTCCGAACCCGGTGGTATGACGGGGCCGACGCACACGTCGTTGTTCTCATCGCACGATTGGTTCGGACAGGGATCCGCACCGTTCTGACAACCATTGGCCGAATTGCACGTCTCCTCGCCGTTGCAGAAGTTCCCGTCGTCACACGTCGCGTCGCTCGGATCGTGCTTGCAGGTCGCGTTCGCCTCGTCGCACGAGTCCGTCGTGCAGAGTAGGCCGTCGTTGCAATCCACAACCGCCCCAGCCACGCACACGCCGCTTGAGCATGATTTCACCCCATTGCAGAACACCCCGTCATCGGGGCAGTCGGCGTCCGTCTGGCAGCCAATGCACATGTCGTCGGCTTCCGCGCAAGTCTGCCCCGCCAGGCACGGCGCGGAACCCGGCGTACAGATTCCCCCGGAGCACGTCTCGGACCCGTTGCAGAACAACCCGTCGTCGCAAGTGGCTGTATCGTCCGGGGCGTTTATACAACCCGTGGCGGAGTCGCACGAGTCGTTCGTGCATACGTTCGTGTCGTTACAGTTCTTCGGAGTGCCCGCGCAACCGCCGACGTCGTCGCATTGATCATTCTCCGTGCACGCGTTGCCGTCGTCGCACGTGTCGCCAGCCGCCGCCGCCGGCGTCCCGGCGCACGCCCCGTCCGCGCCGCACATGTCGTCACTGGTGCAGACGTTGCTGTCGTCGCAGTCCGCCCCGACGTCGGGCGCATTTGCGCAGCCGTCCAACGAATCGCACGTGTCGATCGTGCAGGGATTCTCGTCATCACAGAATTCCGCATCGACTACCGCCGTTCCCGCGCAGTCGGAGTTAGTGTCGCAGACATCGCCGGTCGTGCATGCGTCACCGTCGTCGCACCCGGCTCCGGGAATCGCCGTGTTTTGGCAGCCCGCGACAGGGTTGCAGATGTCGTCCGTACACGGGTTACCGTCACCGCAGAACACCGCGATGTCGACGGGCACAGATACACAACCCGCCGCCGGATCGCATGAGTCCGACGTGCAGGCGTTGTTGTCGTCGCAGTCATCGGGCTCGAACACCGTGTTCACACACCCAACCACAGGGTCACAAGTATCCACCGTGCAAGCGTTGGCGTCGTCGCAGTCCACCGATGGGTCGATCGCCGTGTTGTCGCACCCAGTCTCTGTATCGCATGTGTCCGTCGTGCAGGCATCAGCGTCGTCGCAATCAACCGCCGTGTTGACGCATCCGACATCCGGCTCGCAACTGTCCACAGTGCATATACTGGAGTCGTTGCAGGCGAACGCGACATTGATTGGCGTGTTCACGCACCCCGCGATCGGATCGCACGACTCGTTCGTGCATAAATTCGCGTCGTCGCAGACCACGTCCGGATCGACCGCCGTCCCGCCGCACGCTGCCGACCCATCACACAAATCGTTGTCGGTGCACGGATTCCCGTCGTCGCACGACGCCCCAACGTCCGGGTCGGTGTTGAAACACCCCGTCATTCCGTCGCATGCGTCCACTGTGCAGGGGTCGCCATCGTCGCACAGCAGGGCAGGGTCCGCGAGGACGCCAACGCAATTCTCCGCCGCGTCGCACGTGTCGTTCTCCGTGCATGGATTCCCATCGTCGCATGGCGAGCCGTTCACGCACGCCATGCACGCGTCCCCATCTTCGTCACACACCTGGTCAACACACGGATTCGTTCCCGCCACGCACTGACCCAGTCCGACGTCACACGTTTCAACGCCTGTGCAAAACGCCCCGTCGTCGCACTCCGCATCCGAACCGCACGGCGCTAGCGTCAGCCCGAACGGAACCACAAGTCCTCCAAACCCAGAATCCGCGACGCCCGATCCGTCAAGATTCGCCCGCTGAATGTTCACCGTCCCCGCGTCCGCCCAGTAGAGCTTCCCCGCAATCGCATCAATCGTGAGTCCGACCGGCGCAGCCTGCCCCGAGACGATCTCTTCGAGATCCTGCCTGAAGTTCTCCGTCGATCCGTCGGCTGGGATTTCGAGACCAACTCGCCTGATCGCGCCCAGGCCGAGGTCCGTCCAGTACATCTTCGTCCCCTCCGGGTCCAGCGCGATCCCGAACGGCTGACCAATCTGCGGATTCTGCGTATCGAACCCCACCGCGACGAGGTCTTCGATGTTGCTGCCGTCCAAATCCGCCCGCCGAATCTTCGGGATGCCCTGATCCGTCCAGTACATCTTTCCCGCCGCGACGTCCAAGGCGATACCGTTCGGAGCACCCAGCCCGGTCGTGATCAAGTCTTCGGCGCCGCTGCCGTCGAGATTGGCGCGGTGAATGCTCCCACCTGCATCCGTCCAATACATCTTCCCGTCAGGCGTATCCAGCGCGATACCGTTCGGCTGACTTCCCCCGCCGGTCGTCAGCAGTTGTTCGTTGTTGTCACCGCTCAGATCCGCGCGACGTATCTCCTGCCCGGCGAGGTCCGTCCAGTACATTTTGCCGCCGGTGGCATCGATCGCGATCCCCTGCGGTTGCGCCAGGCCCGAAGTGACCAAGTCTTCGACACCGCTGCCATTCGCGTTACCGCGCTGAATCTTGCCCGTTCCCAGATCGGTCCAGTAGAGCTTCTGTGCCTGCGCCGTCGAAACGCACAGGACCAGCGTCAACGCGATTTGAGTCAACAAATACCGTGGCAAAACAGGGACTCCCAGTATCTAGCGAAACATACGAGACAGCCGGACCGAAATGTCGGTCAACGCCGCACGATGCAATACCCGATGCCGAAACTCGGCCAGCCGGCGATAGCTGCAAACGAAGTCCCACGGCGACGCCGAATCGCTGCGGGACTGCGCTCCGTCCTCTTACTGAGAAACCGGCTTCCGATCCATCAACAGACCCATCGGAAGCACCCGGCGGGCCGATCGCGCCACCTCAGAGCCTCGAAGCGCAAAGGGCGTCCACAAGACACCCACTGTACACCCCGATTCTAGCGTGGCGTCAGGTACCGTTCAACCGATCGTCGATAAGCCCCCGCGCCCCGCGACCCCGCCCGCACGAAACGACGATCAGGGAGCAACCCGCCGGATATTATCGGGAATCGCCGCTGTTCGCGTCGCGCATCCCCCCCCAGTCAAGCACATGGGATTCACCGGCCCGCCGCCAAACGCCTGCACAAGCGGTTTTGCTTGGCGTGGGACGCGTCGTTCATCCGTTGCCAGGCAATATGCACCCCAGCGCCGTCCGCGTCCCCAATGTCGGGCGCAAAAAAAGGCCCACCTTCTCCGACCCGAAGGTGGGCTCCCGCCGGCGCGGTGGGCGAGCCGACAACACCGCATCCGGCAAGCACAATCAGCCAAACTTGACGTCTGGTGTCTGTTCTCTCTTGCCAACCCCTCTAACACGCCCGCGATGGTCCTTATTCCGAACCGCAAAAGAATATGTTCGACCGCTCGAGTCCCTTGCGGAATCCGCATGCACGTCGTACCTATCTTCACATCCGCACCGCGTCACGATCGCCCTGGTAGCCACACCGGAGACACCGAAATCGATCACTCGCCCCATCCACAATCCCGCGACTTTCACCATCATCCCCGCGATTGGCGCGGGTCTCTGTACGTCTACCCGGTCATATCCCGCCGGAGTCAAGGCCTCAGCCTGGGCGTTAACCTCAACCCCGACACCGCTTGCAACTTCGACTGCATATATTGCCAGGTCGAACGCACCACCGCCCCCCGCGTCCGCGACGTCGATCTCGACGTTCTACGCCGCGAGTTGGACGTCATACTCGCCGCAGCCACGAGCGGCGCCTTATTTGACGGACCCGAGTTCACCGGCACCTCCGCCAGTCTCCGACGCCTCAACGATATTGCGTTCAGCGGCGATGGCGAACCCACGACCTGCCCCGTTTTCACCGAGTCCGTCCAACTCGCCGCCGACCTCAAGGCCGAACACGGACTCACAGACGCCAAACTCGTCCTCATCACTGACGCCTGCTACCTGACCAAGCCCAGCGTCCGCGCCGCCCTCGAAATCATGGACCGCGCCAACGGACAAATCTGGGCAAAGCTCGATGCGGGAACGGAGGAGTATTTCCGGCGCGTCAATCGCCCTAACTTCTCCCTCGAGCACGTCGTCGACAACATCACGCAAGCCGCGCGCGTCCGCCCGATCACCATCCAGTCGCTGTTTATGCGTGTCAATGAGCGCCCTCCCGACGAAGTCGAGATTCGCGCCTACGTCGGCCGCCTGTCGGAGATGCTCCGCGCCGGCGCCCAGGTGCGCGCGGTCCAAGTCTACACCGTCGCCCGCCGCCCAGCCGATCCGACCGTGACCCCCCTCGACAACGACGAGCTCGATGCCATCGCCACCAGCGTCGCGAAGCACACGCGCCTCCCCGTCCAGACGTATTACGGCTGACATCGAGAGTCGAGCGGCCGGCTTCCCCACGCAGCCCGCCACCCGCGACGCCCCGCGCGGAGATTGGGGGACACCTACGATTGGCGTGAGCCCGGGGACGCGCGGGCGCGGCGGACACGATCAGTTGTCTCGCGCGTAGAGGCGTTGACGGGCGACGGTAATGTCACGGGTGATAGCATCCCAGGCAGGGCCGCGGTCGGTGGAGGCGAGGTCGAGGAACAGATCGCGAAGTCGCGTTACGTCTTCGAGCACGCCGGGGGTCGGTAAGTCGAACAGACGCGACAGCGGTACGAGATGTCGGCGGATGAGCACGCGGTTGCGCCGGGCCGACTGTTGCTGTTTCCGACCGCGGGCGGCGGTGAACTCCAGCTCTGGGCGGTCGTCCGTGTAGACACCGCCGCCCCGGCTGATGGCGGTGAGGCCCGCGCCGTCAGCCAGTGTGAAGACGTAGCCGTCATACTTGTCAGTCACGAACTGTCGGCGGAGATCGGCGCGCATATCAGGTGTCATCAGTCGGGACTGAATCTCGGTTTCGTCGAAGTCGATCGTGGCGTCGTCAGTGTTGTAGCCGAGCAGGAGCATGTCGCCGCCTTGGCCCCAAAGAAGAGCGTTGGGGAACACTTCGATAAACGTGCGAATCATCGATTTGCATTCATATTCGCTCATCAGGTAGATCGGCAGCCACTGACAGAGAACACCACCTTGGTTCAATCGCGTCCTGGCTTCGCGGTAGAAATCGCGTGTGTAGAAATAGACGACGCCCTTCTGGAACATCTGCAAGGGCTCGAGTGTAATGAGGTCGTAGGATCGGTCGGTGTAGCGGACGAAGTTGCGTCCGTCGTCCGTGATGATCCGGGCGCGAGGGTCGCGGAGCACGCCGTGATTCGAGCGGGCGAACCACACGCGGCTGAGATCGATGACGGCGGGGTTTATCTCGACCAGATCGAGCGTTCGGACGCCGATGTTGAGGAGGGCGCCGAAGGTCCGACCAGTGCCGCAGCAGATACCGAGGCAGTCGTTTACCGGTCCCGGGTGCAGCAGCCAAGGGATGTAGCCCATGACCATGTGCGAATGTTCGCGGGCAACCCAGATGCCGTTGATCCAGACGCGGCGTTCGCCGGAGGACTCCTCGGTGATCGCGACATTGCCGTGCACCGACGGGCGGGAGTCGAGAATGCGGAAACCGCCACGTTGAGGAAACTGGGCTGAGATCAGGGAGTCGGGAAGTTGGGGAGGGTGAATCAGCAGGGCTGCGACGGCCGGCAGTACCAAAAAAACCCCCGGCTGCCATAGACGCCGGCGTCCTTCCGCCCGCGAACCGGCCAGGACGACCCCGACGGCGGCGGTGGAAGCAGCCACAATGAAGATGCCGGTCTGCAGTCCGAGACGATCGAGGAAGACGTATCCAGCGACGCCTGCTCCGATGACTCCGCCGATCGTGTTCCACGAGAGCGCCCGCCCGACAATGCCGCCGGTTTGACGTTCGTTTGAGACGACCGCGCGGACGAGGATGGGGAAGGAGGCGCCCATGCACAGCGTCGGTACAAGTGTCCCGGCCGCGACGCAGAGAACGTAGTTCGTGAGGACCGTGGTGAATTGCGTCGCGCCGAGGTCCAGTCCAGGCAGAATGGCTGGCACGACGTAGATCATCGCGACCGTCCACGCAGCCGATACGATTTGCAGGACGCCCAGCGCGTAGACGGGCTGTTTGACGCGCCGAAGCCACTGGCTGGCGATGAGC
>JAJDDS010000575.1 GCA_029260195.1 Phycisphaerae bacterium | reverse complement strand
CCCCCGAACGGTTGGAACGTCGAGGTGTGCGATTCCGATACGCACGGGCACCGTTTGTACAAGTTTACCGACGGAACGCCGCTGGGGCAGTCCGACACTGAAGCCGGGCGCTTCATCGTAGACACGAACGGGTTGGACGCGACGACGAACCCCCTCACCAACGCTCATGTCCCGCCGTTGACGGTGCTCATGCATGCGGCGCAGGAGCAGGAAGATGCCGTCTGCAACTTCAGTTTCGGTCCCGAGTTCAGCGGAAACTGGAGCGCCGGCGTCGCCGCGACAGCGCACCTGCCCGTACCTTCCACGGGAATCTGGGCCAAGGCGGTTCTCGCACTCGGCATGCTCAGTGTGGGAACGGCGTTGCTCGTCCGCTCACGCAAGCGTGAAGTCGCATAAGAGCATCCGACCAAACCCACGAATCCCCACGTGGTGACGCTACCTGGCGAGCCCTTCGTTCGAGCACGCGATGAAGCAGACGCGGGCCATGCGCGAGGCGTTCGCCGCCAATCGTCCGACGCCGTCCCCTTGAACGATCGAGGCGATCCCCCTAGGTTGGCCGAAGTGGTCAAGGCGTGAGGTAGACTTCATGGCGCGCGGCAGGCGCAATCGAAAAAACAATCCGACCAACGAGCGACAGCCTGTGGGATGGACGCTGGCGGATACCGCTATCGCCCTGTGCTTCTTCCTGTCGGGGGCGGCTGCGCTGACCCTGGAGATAACCTGGGTACGCAAGGCGTCCTTGGCGTTTGGAAGTACGTCGCTGGCGCTGAGCACCGTCCTCGCGGCGTTCTTTACGGGCCTCGCGATCGGAAGCTACGCGGTCGGGAGGGTCTCCACGATCGTGGCCAAACCGTTGCGGCTGTATGGTTGGATCGAGACGGGCGTTGGTCTCTTGGCGGCTCTCAGCCCCGCCGCGTTCGGGTTGGCGGATCGGTTCTACCACAGTATCTACCCGTTCGCGGCGCAGCATCAAACCGCAGTCGCGTGGGCGCGGTTCCTGTTGATCTTCGTCCTGATCCTCCCGCCGACCCTGCTGATGGGCGCGTCGCTCCCGCTGCTGTGTCGTCACTACATTCGGTCGTCCAGACGGATGGGATTCACCGTCAGCTTGCTCTACGGACTGAACACAATCGGAGCAGCCTGCGGCGCGGGGTTCTGCGGGTTCATCGCGATTCCCACCATCGGAGTGAACGCGACCATCACCGTAGCCGCCGGGGTGTGTGTCGCGATCGGATTGGTCGCGGTGCGGATCGGGACATCCGACGCGACGGAAAAGCACGCTGACGCCGAGGACGCTACGGACGCATCGCACACGGAGACTCATCCGGATCGCGAGATTAGCGCCACCGCTGGGCCCTCCGTAGCAGCGGTGATGCACGCGTTGTTCTTTCTGGTCGGTTTCGTCGCGCTCGCAAACGAGGTGCTCTGGACTCGATTCCTGTCTCTGATGATCCACAACACGGTACATACCTACACGCTCACGCTGATGCTCGTGTTGGTGGGGATCGCCCTCGGGAGTCTCTCAGCCGGCTGGGTCTGCGATCGCACAAAGCGGAGGGTATTCATATTCGGCCTCGTTCAAGTGGCAGGGAGCCTGCTGACTCTATTGGTGGTGATGGCGCCTGCGGAGTGGTGGACGGAACGCTTCGACCTAACGCGAGGGTCTTCCCGGCTGTGGGTAATGGCGACGGTTCTACTCGTCCCGGCGTGGCTTTCAGGAATTTCGTTTCCGCTCGCGGTTAGGGTCGTGTTGTCGTTCCCGAAGTTGGCGGGTCGCGCGGTCGGGGGCATGACGGCCGCGAACACGATCGGCGGTGTGGTCGGAGCGCTGACAGCCGGTTTTCTGGCGCTCCCCGGACTGGGATTGCACGTCAGCTTGCTGTCAACTACGGCCATCGGATTGCTGATCGGAGGCGTAGCGTGGTTCGTACTGGACCGCGCGACGTCTCGGTGGGTCAAGTCGGCCCTCGCGCTGGTGTCCGTGACGCTGTGGTTCGGGATTCCGCGCGCGACGAAAACGCAACTACCGGCTGACCTGCTGGCGCACGGCGGAGCGCTGGTCGATTTCCGCGAGGGCCGCGCGGCGCACCTGGCGGTCATCCGGCGAGACGGTCGACTGCGTCTGGAGATAGACAAGCTGTGGCAGGGTGAAGACCGAAAGACGCATCAGATCATGGCCGCACACATTCCGGCGCTCCTCCATCCGGCGCCGAAGGACGTGCTGGCGATTGGGATGGGGACCGGACAGACATTCAGCCGGTTCCTCATGTACGATATTGATCGCCTCGACTGCGTGGAAATCGAACGCGAACTGATCGACATTGTGCGAGATCACTATGATTCCGCATGGATGGACGATCCGCGTGCCCACATCGTGATCGAGGACGGGCGAAATTACGTCCACCACAGTGATCGTCAATACGACATTGTGTCGCTCGCCGTCGGGCAGACTTTTCGGTCGGGCGTGGCTGCGTTCTACACGACTGATTTCTACCGGGCCACCAAGGGGCGTATGAAACCCGAGGGTCTCATCAGCCAATTCGTCCCGCTTCCGCTGTTCACGGTTGACGAGTTCCGGCGTATTGTCCAGTCCTTCCTCGAGGTGTTTCCCGAAAGCGCCTTGTGGTACAACAACGCGGAAATGCTGCTGATCGGGGCCAATGGAAAGGCGGCGGCATTCCGAACGGAACGCCTGGCGGAGTTGGTGTCAAACGCCGCGGTACGAAGCGATCTGGAATTCTCTCACTGGGGCGGCCCGCGGGAGTGGCTGCGACATTCGGACAGTCTTTTGGCGTGCTATCTCGTGGACGGTGTCGGACTGTCGCGGTTGGCGCAGGGAACCGCCGCATTCACGGATGATCTTCCGCGCCTGGAATACAGCACCGCCGCCGTCGAGGGACGCGACGCATGGAATCTGGAAGCTTTGGACGAGATTCGCGCATATCTCGCCCCGGTCGCACGAGCCTGTGCTTTCAAACTGGACGATGCGAAACAGACGGCGGCTGGAAGACTCCGCGACATCAACCTGAACGACATCCACGCGACCCGTCTATTCCAAGCCGCCAAACGAGCGTTCTCGCGGTCCGACCCGAAGAAAGCCGAGCGGTTACTCGAAGAGGCGACGCGGGCGAACCCTCGAAACTTCGCCGTGCGATCGCGCCTCGCGAACGTGCTGATGGGTTCCGGGCGCTTGAATCGCGCAGCCTCCGAGTTCGCCGAGGCTCTCCGCATCAACCCCGACTCGGCCAAGGTGCATCTCTCGCTGGGATTGCTGCTCGAACGGATCGGCCGGCCGGACGAAGCCGTCGCCCATTTTCGCGGCGCGCTGACGCTCGACCCCGACTACGCGGAGGCGCACACGAATCTTGGAAGCGCCTTGCTCGGCCGCGGGCAGGTCGACGCAGCCATCGCCCACTACCACGCAGCCCTGCGCGTCATGCCGGAGGCTGAGGAAGTGCATGCGAACCTGGGCGTCGCGCTGGCGTCGAAGGGTGATCTTCAAGGCGCCACCGCGCGACTCCGGCGCGCGCTGGAGATCAATCCGAAGTTCGCCGAGGCACATCTGAATCTGGGCAGAATTCTCCTGCGACTGGAGCAGCCGGACGCAGCCGTCCATCATCTTGAGCGTGCATTGGCGGAGGCAACCACCGCAACCGGCTCGAGCAGCGCTCGGGGAGCGGTGAGCGCTCGGAATAGTCTTGCCGACGCGTTGATTGCCGCCAGCAGATCCGGAGATGCCGTGATGCAACTACGGGAATCCCTTCGCGATCGACCGAACCACGTCGGAACCATGGTCAAGTTGTCGGAGTTGCTGGCGACGTGCAAAGTCGACGACGTGCGCGATGGGGCGGAGGCGGTCCTGTTGGCTGAAGAGGCACGCGGCCGCGACGGCGACGCGTCACCGATCGTTCTGGGCGCTCTGGCAGCCGCCTTCGCAGAAGTTGGACGGTTCGAGGACGCGCAACGCGTCGGGCGCCGCGCCGTCGCCCTGGCCACCAACGCTGGAGACCTGAAGACGGCGGCGGCGCTGGGCGAACGTCTCGTGTACTACGACCGGCGGGAAGCATTTCGTCGCTGAGAACCGCGCCTCAGCGCCCGACGCGATGATACCGGCGCAAACCTAAACAGTGTAGAATCAGCCAACGGATCGAAACCTGAAGCCATCAAGGATACAACGGAGTACGCCCGGATTGGGGTCACGTCGCAAAAAAAGGAGGCGCCTGCCGACAACGCAGCCAACCGCCGACGCCGCACGGAGTGGTCAGCCGGATGCCAAGCGCGGCGCGCGCGGACGGTTGATGCTACCGATGATGATCACGTTTCTCGTTGCGGCGTGCGGAGCGGGGGCATGGTGGATGGTGGATTCGCGGAGCGGCGGGCGCGGGACCGGGCGGGGTGCGGCTGCGGGATATAACGTGCTGCTGGTTACGTTGGACACACTTCGGGCCGATCACCTGGGGTGCTACAGCTACACGGGCGTGGAAACGCCGGTGATCGATCAATTGGCACGCGAGGGAACACTGTTCGGTCAAGTCGCGTCAAGCGTCCCGATGACGCTTCCGTCACACGCGACAATCATGACCGGCCTGTATCCGCCGAACCACGGCGTGCGCGACAATGGAACGTTTCGTCTGGTGGGTGAACACAAGACGATGGCTGAGGTCTTCCAGCACAAGGGGTATGCGACCGGCGCGTTCATCGGAGCGTTTGTGCTGGACGCGCGCTATGGGCTGAGCCAGGGATTCGATCACTACGACGACAGGCTGACGATGGAGTTCCGGCTGCCGACGCCGCAGGCGACGTCCAATCCGGATCGCCCCGCGAACGTGGTCGTGGATGCGGCGTTGGACTGGCTGACGGATCGCGACTCGCTCGAACCGGATCGGCCATTTTTCGCATGGGTGCATCTGTTCGACCCACACATGCCGTACTCCGCACCTGAACCGCACCGCTCCCGCTACAAGGACAGACCGTACGACGGCGAAATCGCGTTCGTGGACGAGCAGCTTGGGCGGTTGCTGGCCGGGATTCGCTCAACGAGCGCGCGAAGCGAAACGTTGGTCGTCCTGGTCGGCGATCATGGGGAGGGGCTTGGCGATCACGGGGAGGACACGCATCGGCAACTGATCTACGAAAGCACGATTCGCGTGCCGCTGATTCTCCACTGTCCGGGCGTGATCGCGGGCGGGCGGGTCGTTGACACGCACGTGACGTCGGTCGCGGACGTGATGCCGACGCTGCTCGA
>JAJDDS010000574.1 GCA_029260195.1 Phycisphaerae bacterium | reverse complement strand
GCGGATGCTTCGTCGACGACGGCGCTGCCCCCAGCCTCACCCGCGTCGCCGGCGGTCTTTCCAACCCCACCGGGCTTCTCGTCCGCGCGGACGGCACACTACTCATCGCCGAAACCGCTGCCGGCCGCGTCGTCGCCCTCGACGCCGAAGGAAACGTCTCGACATTCGTCAGTGACTTCGCCGCGGGCACCTTTCTCCCCTACGTGATCGGCCCACTGTCTTTGGCGACCCTCGCCGACGGCACGCTGGTCGTCGGGGAGGGCGGTCAATCCGCAAACCGCGAGCGAATCTCCTTCTTCGACGTTACCGGCGTCGAGCTCACCGATCGCACCCTACTCCCGGTTCGCGGCAATAACATCGCCGGGCTGGCTATCCACCCCACCACCGGTGACCTGTATGCGACCAGCGCCGGATCCAACGTCGTCCATCGCGCGTCGCCCATCGCGGACGGCGGGTTCACCGACCCCGTCGAGTGGATCCAGGACACCGACGCACCGCCCATTTCGCTCCAAGCCCCCACCGGGCTCGCCTTCGACGCCAATGGAGATTTGCTCGTCGCGTTCTCCGGGTACGAGGGTTCGGGCGTTGTGCGACTGGACACCGCCGCCGAATCCCAGTCGCTGCTGATCGAGCGCGTCTATGAGACCGCCGACGTCGTCACCGACGTCGCGGTAACTGCCGATGGCGCCGTGATCTACGTGTCGGTAGCGACCCTCGCGTCGAGCACACTCGGCGACGGGCGCGTCATGAGCATCACTCGGGACCACAGCGGACCCACCGAAGCGCAGGTCTTTGTTGACGGCCTCGCCGCCCCGGTGTCATTGGCGCTCGCTGCCGAAGGCCCGTTGTACATCGCGACCATCGGACCCGAACCAAACGTCGGGCTAGGCACCGTCTGGTCCGTCCAGATCCCGACGGCCGACGCGCCAGCCGACCCCGACGAACCAACCAGTCCCCCACCCGTGGATGAACCAGCCGATCCCCCACCCGCGGACGAACCCACCGACACGCCAGACCTGCCCCAGAGCGAGCCCAACGATCCCGAAGAATCCAGCGAAACGGGGAACTAGCGCCGTTCCCAAAGGTCGGGCCGATTTCCGATCAACATGCGCCCAACAACGAACGCGTGTTTGGCGTTCTTACAGAGCCGCGACCGTGAGGGAGCGGACCGACACATTCTCGCTCAACCTTGCTGGATACGGCACGAGTAAGATCCCGAGCGCTTCGCTACCGGCGGTCAGGGGTTTCCGATTCCGCACGGATCGCCGAGCGAAGCAATGAGAAGATTGCTCTCGGTCGCACCGCAGTCGTCGGTGACGATCACAGTGTAGACGCCGGCGTCCGAGACAGTGGGGGAATCGATCGTGTATTCCGATCCGGTCGCGCCGACGATGGGGATCGCGTCTCGGGTCCACGCGTAACTCAACAGCCCGGCGCCGTCGGCCGTCAGCGTGAAGGTCACGGGCTCGCCGGAGCAGAGGACCACCTCGTTGGGATACAGCACGACATGGGGCCCGTCGATGACCGGCAAGTTCGCGGACGCACTGACGACCGTCCCGCACGCGTTATCCGCCGCGACGCTGTAGACGCTCGCGTTAGCCGTCGTAACCGGGTCGATGGTGAGCGTGGGGCCGGTGGCGCCGGGGATGTCGATCCCGCCACGCCGCCACTGCAGCGAATCGGCGTGCTCGACAGTGACAGTGAATGTCACCGGCGTCGGCTCGCAGCCGAACGCGGACTGCGGCTGATCGCCGAACGTCGGGAGAACGCAGAGGCCGGTGGCGGCTGCGTGCCAGAGCGCGAAGTCGTCGAGGTCAACATCCTCGTCTTGGTCAAGGTCACTCGCACGACATGGACCGATCGGGACGGGAACGTTTTCACCGGCGAAGCATACCTGCATCAGGGCGAAGTCCAGCATGTCGATGTCACCGTCGAAATCGTTGTCGCCGGTGGGGTCGAGTTCGCCGAAGTGGACGCGAACGGACGAGCGATCCCCCGTCGCCGCGGACCACGCCTCCGGCCAAACCTGCATCCGGCGTCGCATGTTCGCGAGGTCGCGCGGGCGAGCCGGGTTCTCGGGGCGGGTGACGAGGACGAACAGGACTTCGAAATCGGTCTGCGTGTTGGGCCATTCCGGATGGACCACTTCGAGCACGTCGGAAGTAAGGTCTTGGCGCAGGCCGGTGTAGGTGGTGCTCGAGGGCGGGTAATAGGGTCCGGTGAGTTCGGGGACGCCGGTGATGTACCACCAGTCGGTGGCTTCCGCGCGCGTGGCGAGGCCCATCAGGTACAACTCATGCCAAGAGAATCCGTAGTAAGTGCGATACGGAAGCGTCGTGAACGACCCGTCAGTGTTGTCAAGCCAGAACGCCCCCCCCCATAGCCGAACTGTCGTACGGCGTCTGATTCGCAAACGCCGCCGGGATGTGGACGCCCTTCTGGGGATGGGGGCCGCTCCCCCCGGGCATTCCGAAGTATAGCCAGTCATGGCCGACCTCGTGGTGGAGGATGGAGACGCCCGCTTCGTCGCGGGCGTTCCAGCTCAGGTCGATCTGGTTCATATGGAGGACGTTGCCCGAATGGTAGCCACCGGCGTAAAAGACGATGTCGGTGTAGAACGTCTGATAGAACGCGAACAGGTCGACATTGGACACGAGTGATCCGTACCGCGCTTGGATGATGTTGCGAGCCGTGTGGGGGAGCAGGTCGGGGAGAGTGAACGCCTGCCCGATGGCGTGGGACAGGTTGGTCGGAGTCTCAGTCAGCGTCGAGAGGTCGTACGCACCCGTCGGAAACGCGAAGTTGGGGGAGACGATCTGGACAAGTCCAAACGTGTTCCAACTTAACGAATCGGGGTAGGAGAATGAGATTCCGCCGTCGGACGAGAGGACGGCTTGGAACCGCTGGTCGATGCCGTCGATCCAACTGCTGGGGGACCGCTGTCGCCACGTGATCGTGACGGTGTCTACGTCGGTGCGGACGTAGAGTTCGACGATGCGAGGCCAAATCCAGACGCCGCGCCGCAAGGCGGGTGTGATGCGCGCGGTCGTGTCGAAGAAATTAACCGAGGAGTACTGATCGCTCGAACCGTTCTCGAACTGCGGGGAGAAGAAGATGCCGATGTCGGATGTGATGTGGAGCGTGGTCAGGAGTTGGTTGCCGAACGGGAACAAGAACGGGAGCGACACTTCGGTCTGTCCCCACACGCCGTCCCAAGTAGCTTCGAGGTCGCCGACGTCGGGATCGAACTGGAGCGCTTCGCCGGTCGCGTCGAAACAGCAGATGCCGCTGCGCGCGAATCGCAGCGTCTGCCCCCCGAGGTCGAACGGTTGATTGTCGACCAGAACCTCGTTGTCCACGTCGTTGAGAATGAGCATCCCGTATTGCTGCCGGATGTCAGACACAGCGCTTTCGACTGACTTGCCGTCGGCCTCCCGCGCAGCTGCGGCACGCGCTTCGGCGCGGGCAATGCGCGCGTCATTCTCCCGTCCGGTCGCACACCAATGATCGCCGTCATGGGGTGACGGCACCACGGGCTGGGCACAAGCCGGGTGAACACACCATCCGTGAACGGCCAGGATCACGACGACTGTTGCTCGCTGCATTTGAAACCTTCTATCAGTGTACAGGTCTCGATGGGGCCGCGCATCGCGGCGTTTCCACGCGAACCCAATGATACCCGATCCGCGTCTCGGATTGAAGGGTACTCGGTCCGATTCACTACCTCCGACTATTCACGGGTCATCCCGAGCGAAGCGAGGGATCGGGCCGCGAAAAAAAGATCACCCATGGGTGGCAAGATCCCTCGGCCGCTCCGCTCGCTCCAAAGTAACCGCCCCACTTGCCAACGACACCGCGCCGTCCGGCAACTCACGGCGGCTACCGCCGGCGCTGAATGTCACGACTGTCTGTCAGATCCACTGGCCGGGTGGCGGCGGCGCAGCAGTTCCGGGAGTTCGGGAGCGCGGAGAAGGTGGGAGACAATCGCGACAACCGCGCACCCACTCGGGACGGCCAACGCGATTCGCCACAGCGGTGACAGCTGCGCGAGTGGAAGCGGGCTGGCGGGCGCGACGAGGAACCAGACGCAGACGCCCATCACTGCGGTCGCGATGATTGATTTCGTGACAGTCTCTACGACGGGCGACATTCGAAATGACCCGAGTCTGCGCCGCAGCACCAATGTCAGCCAGCCGGTCTGGACGAACGCCGTGACGGCTGTCGCAAGGGCGACGCCCGATTCACCGAGCGGACGCACGAGGATCAGATTCAAAGCCAAGTTTAAAGAGACGACGACGGCGGCGATTCGCGCGGGCGTGCGGTGCTCCTTGAGCGCGTAAAAGGTGCGCACGAGGATGTGTTGCAGCGCGTAGGCGCAGAGTCCGAGGGCGTAGAAGACGAGCGTGCGAGCGACGCGGGAAGTTCCAGCCGCGTCGAACGCGCCGCGCTCGAAAAGCAGCGCGACGAGCGGTTCGGCGACGAGGATCAACCCGACCGTGGCGGGCAACATGACGAACAGTATCTGACGAGCGCCGCGGGTCACCCCGTCGGCCAGCCCGCGCATGTCATCGTCAGCCGCGCGGGCGGAGAGGAACGGAAAGATTGCGGTCGCGAGGGCGATACCGAACACCCCGAGCGGCAACTGGTAGAGAAAGTGCGCGTAGCCCAGGATCGCGGGCCCGCGCCCGTCGGAGACGAAGAACTGCGCGATGAGCATGTCAGCCAACGTGTTGATCTGGACGGCCGATAGCCCGACGATCATCGGCAGCATGGATCGCGCGACATCGCGAATGTCCGGGTGTGACCAGTCGCGATTGATGATTGGGCGAAACCCGACCGACCGCATGGAATTCAACTGCACCGCGATCTGTGCGACACCGGCAGCGAGGACCGCGTAGCACGCCAGGCGAATCAGCGGTTCGTCGGACAGGTCAGCCACCCACACGCCTCCGACGATGGCTGCGATCACGAACGCGTTGAGCAGAATCGGCGAGGCAGCCGGGGCGGCGAATCGGCCGAGTACATTGAGGAGTCCGCCGAGAAACGCAACGATGCAGATCAGCGCCATGAATGGGAGCATGATGGCGGTGAGGCCCAGGGTGAGGCCGGGTTGGATCGCGTTGGCGACGAACAGTCCCAACTCGATGGCGATGACAAGGACCACGAGCACGGTGATGAGCAGCGTGAGTACGCCGCCGGCCACGCGGCGCGCGCGGCGGGAGTCGGGATCGCGGAGCGCGCGCGTGAAGACGGGGATGAACGAGGCTGACAACGCCCCCTCACCGAAGAGCCGGCGCGCGAGGTTGGGGACCATGAAGGCGATGCGAAATGCGGAGAGCACGACGCCGGTCCCGAAATACCGCGCGTACACGCACTCCCGGGCCAAGCCCAGGATACGCGAGATTAGGGTCAGGACGGCGATGAGCCT
>JAJDDS010000573.1 GCA_029260195.1 Phycisphaerae bacterium | reverse complement strand
GGCCCCGTCACCAGAACCACCGGGAATTGGCGGGAGGCCCTCAGGCAGCAGTCACTCATCGCACGGGGATAGAACATAAGCGTCGTCCAATATGCAGTACCGAGGCATGTTAGACGGTACACACGAAGGTGTCAAGGGGCCATTCAACCGAGCGGCGGACACGCGTCACATTCCCTCTTGACGTGTCACCGATTTGTAACTAAAACAGCGCGCAACATGCTCAGCATGCGCAACATGCAGAGCAGTGTCGGTGTCCCTAAGCTATTGTGCTTTCTGTAACTTACGGATTCCGCAGGACTTGTGAAATGTGACCTGGCTTGGCTCGCGTCGCGGTTATCGTTGTACCGGTTGTAGTGGGGACTCGGCTCGTGTATTGGCGGTGTCGTTGGAAGACCGTCGTGGATGACGGAGTGACGTGTTTGCATTGCGGCTACAACCTCACCGCCCTGACCGAGCCGCGCTGCCCGGAGTGCGGGGAGGGGTCCACGCCTCCAGAGGAGTCGTCAGAATGAACGAGAGATGGTTGGTGTCGACCGTGGGTATGTTCGCATGCACGGGTTGCCCACTCGACGCGGCTTGCACGGACCCGGGCGAAGGGCTGAGTTACGAGGAGCAGTTACAGGCGATCGAGAACGATCCGGACGGATGCGACTCTCTTTCTTTCGGGGGAATGGCCACCGCGGTAAGCGCCGGAGATTGCGCCGATAGCGGACATCGATACATTTTCTACTCGTCGAACCCTGACTTGGTCTCGGAGCAGCGCGTTTACACTGGGCAAACGGGCGAGTTCATTGGCCTTAAATTGGTGTCCGACACCTTTCCGCTGGGGGCGTGCATCACGACGCGATGGCTCCCCCCTGGCGTCACTTGCGACGAGCGCGTCTGGGACGGCACAACACGCGGCTTTCGTACCAACTCAAGAAGCAAGAAGAAGCAGACCGGCAAAAGTAGAATGTCCCCTTATCCTTCCTCAACGCAGGGAAGGCCAGCAATCTCCGACTTACGATCGTGACAAGTGACGCCGCGCGAAGATGCAACTAGCGGATCGTCAATCCGGAACAGAGAAGGCTCAACGTGGCAATGATTAGTGCAAGGGTAGACTGGTTCGTGTCGCCGCGCATCGCTATCCCAATTCTTCCAGATCCGCGATGTCTTTTGTGCGTCCGGCTTCGCGCTTGTTCGATAGAAGATCATCCAGCGAGATGAACGGGACGTCGGTCCCTCCGATGATCACGCTCACACGCCGCGCGAAGCAAGGCTGAAAGTCGACGCCGGATATGCTGGTCAACAACTCGATACGAATCGGCGGAACGCCCATGCGAACGATCTTGCCGGGCACGTCCAAGGGCGCCGACGCAGCCGCTTCGGCCGCGAAACCGAAGTCGCAAAGCGCCGCCCGGACCCGTTCGGCATTCTCGGGGTGGACACCGATCCACACGTCGAGGTCGCCCGTCGCGCGAGGGTGTCCGTAGTGAGCGACGGCATACCCGCCGACCACGAGGTATTCAACACTCCGAGAGTTCAACAACCTCAAGAACTCTTTGAAGTCGTTCGGTAGCTGGATCGTATCCATACATGACCTGCCGAAGGTACTCGAGCGCCGCAAGTCGCTCCTGCGGCGTCTTCGTTTGCCAGAACCGCCGCGTCTCACCGTCGTCCGGCGTACCGATCGAACACGCGCTTCGGTCCAACCGATATTCGTCCATACGATTCCGATCAGCTTGCCGCGACAATTCTCACCCGCACTCCGCAACCGACGTGGCGCCGGACACTCCTATTGTATCAGGTTTGCTCACCCGCGCCTTGATACCCGCCTCGATATTCCGCCCGCGCCGCGGAATCGTGAATCCCCCAAGCCCAGGTCCTCGCCCTGGCATCCCCCGCCAAGCACGACTCCACCACTTCGAGGCGATCCAGCAGGTGGCATGGTGCCCCGGAGGGGCAGTTGAAAGTAGCCCGGCGATTCATCGCCGGGACACCAGGGGCGGCGACGCGAACAAGTCCCGTAGGGACGGCTGATGTCGAGATCGTATTTCAGCCGTCCCTACGGGACTCGTCTCCACCGCCCCGTCACATTCCCAGCTTGGCTAGTCTCACCCCGTCCCTCCGGCCCGTCCCTCCGGGACGGGCCGGAATAGCCACGGCGACGTGAAAATCTTCCTGACACCTTTTCTGCGTTGACACCTTTTCCGCGTCGGCACAACACGGGGCTTTCGTACCAACTCAAGAAGCAAGAAGCAGACCGGCAAAAGTAGAACGTCCCCTTACCCTTCCCCAAAAGTAGAATGTCCCCTTACCCTCCCTTATCCCTTATCCTTCCCTCGCCCGTAGGGGCAATCGAAAATAGCCCGGCGATTCATCGCCGGAAAATCGTGACGCCGCAGCGCAAACAAGTCCCGTAGGGACGGCTGATGTCGAGATCGCAATTCAGCCGTCCCTACGGGACTCGGTGTGACCATTGAGGCACATTCGCATTGATGTCATTCCGTGCGATCGTACCTCCTCAGCCTCTCGTCAAGCGTGCTCCGACTGATGTCGACAATCTGAGCGGTCCTCGATTTATTGTAACCTGTTTCTCGAAAAGCCTTCAGAATCGCTTTTTCCTCGGCAAACCCCACGATTGCGGCGAGAGTTAGGCTATCGACGGCGGGTTGCGGATTCCGGTCGGTGACGGAGTCGGAATGCACCGTGCAATCCTGGCCTAGTCGAGTCACGGGCGTCGTGCGGGTGATGTGGGATACGGCAACGTGCGCGGCCGCGTCCGAGGCGCCGGCCCCAACGCTGCTTTCGACGAGTAGAAGGTCGATGATCTCGAAGGCGTCGTCCGATGTGGCGACGGAAATGGTGCGACCGGCCTGCGAAACCGCCACGAACTCGGAAGACTTCACATACACCTCGCGGCCGCTGGCAAGATGAAGCGTGTAGGGTTGAAACGGCTGAGTTTCTGTGCGTTGCGCAGTTGTTCAACGGTCATCGGTGCGTTCCCTCGTCCGCCATCGCGGCGCCCCGCCGTCGATGCTCACGCGGGTCGGTCTCGGTGTCTCCCTTATGCCACCGTCGACACGTCAATCCAATGTTGGCTTGATACGCGAGGACCTTCACCCAATGTGTCTTCCCTCGTTCCGCCTACTTCGCGTCTTTGACCTCGAACTCGGCGTCTATGACGTCGTCTTTGGCGGAGTCGTCGGACGCGGGGGCGTCACCGGGGTCGCCGGGGGCTGCGCCGGCGGCTTCGGCTTGCTTGGCAGCCTCTTCGTAGATGATCTTGCCGAGTTCCTGGGACGAGCCCATGACGTTTTCGACGGCTTTCTGAATCGCGTCGGCGTCGTCGCCCTTGGCTACCTCGGTTAGGTTGGTCAGGGCGGACTCGACCTTGGCGCGCTCGTCGGCGGGGACCTTCTCCCCGTGCTCCTTGAGCATCTTCTCGGTCTCGTAACCAAGCTGGTCAGCCCGGTTGCGGGACTCCGCCAATTCGCGTGCCTTCCGGTCGTCCTCGACGTTGGCTTCCGCCTCCTGCTTCATCCGCTCGATTTCCTTGTCGTCCAGCCCACTGGAATCCTCGATGCGGATCTTGTTTTCCGTGCCGGTGGCTTTGTCGCGCGCGGTGACGGCAAGTATGCCGTTGGCGTCGATGTCGAAGATCACTTCGATCTGCGGCATCCCGCGCGGCGCCGGCGGAATACCGGTCAGGTTGAACCGGCCAAGCGAGCGGTTGCCCGCAGCCATCTCCCGTTCACCCTGCATGACATGGATGGTCACCTCCGGCTGACCGTCGGCGGCTGTGCTGAACACCTCGGTCTTGCTCGCCGGGATCGTCGTGTTTCGTTCTATGAGTTTGGTCATGACCCCGCCGAGCGTCTCAACACCGAGCGTCAACGGCGTGACGTCGAGCAGCACCATGTCGATCCCGGCGGCACCGGTCAGCACCGCGCCCTGAATGGCTGCCCCAGCCGCAACCACCTCGTCGGGGTTGATGCTCTTGTTCGGCTCGATCCCGAACAGTTCCTTGACCAGCGCTTGGACAGCAGGAATGCGCGTGGAACCGCCGACCAACAGGACGGAATCAACCTTCCCGCTAAACGACTTCTGCTTCTGCTTGGCGTCCTTCAGCGCAGCCAACACCGGCCCGCGACAGCGCTCGGTCAGCGCGGCGGTGGCCTGCTCGAACTTGCTCCGCGTGATCGTGGACTGCAGGTGCTTCGGCCCGCTCTGGTCAGCCGTGATGAACGGCAGGTTGATCGACGTTTCCTTGGTGGTCGAGAGTTCGCACTTGGCTTTTTCGCAGGCCTCCTTGAGTCGCTGCAGCGCCATCGAGTCTTTGCGCAGGTCGACGCCCTCCAGCTTGCGGAACTCCTCCGCCACAAAGTCGATGAGCTCTTCGTCGTAGTCGTCACCGCCGAGGTGTCCGTCGCCGTTGCTGGCCAACACTTCGTAGACACCTTCGTCATCGATGTCGAGGATCGAAACGTCAAACGTACCACCCCCGAGGTCGAACACCGCGATGTGCTGCGACTTCTTCCCGTCGAGACCATACGCCAGCGCAGCCGCCGTCGGCTCATTGATGATGCGCTCGACCTTGAGCCCGGCGATCTCCCCGGCGTCCTTGGTGGCTTTGCGCTGCGAGTCGTTGAAGTAGGCTGGTACCGTGATGACCGCGCGGTCGACGGACTCGCCGAGATAATCCTCCGCCGTCTTCTTGAGATCCTGGAGCACCATCGCGCTGATCTCGGGCGGGGTGTATTGTTTGCCGCGGATTTCGACCTTGACCAGTTCTTCGGCGCCGCCCACCACCTTGTAGGGCACGATTTTTTCTTCGCTGCCCACCTCGGAATGACGGCGGCCCATGAATCGCTTGATCGAGAACACGGT
>JAJDDS010000572.1 GCA_029260195.1 Phycisphaerae bacterium | reverse complement strand
CGTGTCCGGCGCGCGGAGCGCGTCATGCCCGTTTTGAACCAGGGATGTCATCGTACTGTCACCCGCTCCGTTCGACGCCCCCAGCCGCGGTTCGCTCGAGCCGGTCGTGGCGTCAATCCCAATGTAGTGATTTACCTGTTTGGGTCAATAGTGTGGTGACGATTGGAGCGTTTATCGGAATTGGTTTTTTTCTTTTGGCCGAGCGCCGCGACGACGGCGCGCGTCAGATTATCGGGCGTCGTCACGTCGCATGCCCGCCGGAACAGACCCGGCGCGGAGTCACGCTTCGCCAGGAAGTGCGATACCAGCCAAACGCGTTCGCTGCGCAGCGCCGGTTCCGTGCCGTCATCCGGCAGGCGCGCAGCGATCCGATCGACCCACTCAAACGCCACGTCCGAAAAGGACTTGATCGCCACCGACGGTAAGACTGAAAGTAAACCGCGATCCACGACGAACGCCTTGACGCGCGAGCGCGTCTCGCCGCGCTGCACAATCAAGTATCGAAAATCGTCCACCCGCGCGACAGCGGATTTGCACCGCGCGATGAAGTTCCGCGCCGACATCACCGATTCCTTCAACCGCGCCGCCCGCGCGTACGCCCGGTCCCCCGCCGCGCGGCGCATCGCTTCCTCAAGCTCACCCAACCGTTCGTCGAACATTCCCGTCGCGAAACGCACCGAGGATTCGATCATGCCCCGATAACGACCCAACGAGATGCTCCCGTCGCACGGCGCTCCACACTTACCCATCTCGAAGTACGCGCACGGTTCGCCTCGCGGCGCCTGTTCCAATATGTGATGCTCGCGACAGAGATCGAATAGGTCTTCGAGCAAGGCGACGAATTCCGTGCACCGATTCCGTCTCTCGAACGGCCCGACATCGACAGCACCACCAGCGAACGCACGCGAGTCCACCCGCCAGCGCGGCAGACGGTCCCCCGGCTGAATCGTCGCGAACCATGCAGGTCCGAACGCCAGATCCTTACGGTAACTCCCCGGGTTCAATCGGCGGGCGATTTCGAGGTAGGCCAGCTTGCCCTCAAAGACGGAATAGGTCGGCCTCCACCAGATTCGACGCGCGACTGTCCGCAAATCAGCCCGGCGGGCACGAACCTCGTCGTTCGGCGGTTCAAGTCGCCCCATGGCTGACCGACGGAGATTCTGGGCGCTGACCGTTTGAATCAAGCGGTCACCCTCGTCCGAAAAGGCGTAAACGCCCCCATGAGCGGGGAGCGCCTTCTGATCCAATGCGTCGCTCGGCGCCGGAAGATCCAGATGATCGGTGAAGACAGTCGCTAGGTTGCTCGGTCCCGGTCCCATGTGGCACAACGTAACACGGAGCCCACAGGCGCGTCTGCGCGAAAAAAACGCAGGTTCCCGACGTTTGTCCGCCGGCGCCGTTGCGAATCGCCGGCGTCCTTCGTAGAATCCCCCGTCCGCTGGTCGGGCAAGATCGCGCATTTCGACTGTGGTAGCACAGCCGACACCCGACGGGGCCGTAGTTCAGTTGGGAGAACGCTTGCATGGCATGCAAGAGGTCTGGGGTTCGAGTCCCCACGGCTCCAATCACGTAACGGATTGTAACGTAATAGGTTACGATCCGTCAGCGACACGTCACCAGCATCAATATCTGATACTCTCGTAGGACCCGTGTTGAATTGGGGCTCGTCGGCGCGCCGGGTGCTAGCGATTCTGTGTTGACGGAGCGAGATCACACCGGTTTGCCAAGGACGGTCACGCGTGTTTTGACGCACGGATCCCCAAGCGACGTTCGGTTCGCTTAGCGTTCTCCTCTCGCCCGAGAAGGTCACCCTAATCGGACGCCCCATCCGCCGCAGTAGTTTGGCTCGATAGGGACGCGCTGACGATCGCGGCCAGTTCGGCCTTTGGCCTCGCCTTGGTCGTCACGTCGCTGCCCGATTGAAGAAAAGTCACCCGGGTGGCGAGTGTAGCCAGGCGCCTTGCCCACCGCTTGTATTGGAGGCTCCTTACCTGTGATCTCCCGAAGACAATGCCAGCCCCCGCAGCTTCATGCACTCTCTCCGGCGGCGCTCCGAGGGAGTATCATCCGGAGCACGAGGAATCCTGCAATTGCGGAGATAATGGACGCGCCAAACACGCCCGCCCGTGTCGCCACCGCATACTGACTTCCCTCCCCCTCGAACGCGAGCATCCCAATGAACAAGCTCATCGTAAAGCCGATCCCGGCGAGGAGGCCGACCGCTAACATCATTGGCCACGTAACGCCGTTGGGCAACTTGGCTGCACCGGTCCAGACAATGAGCACCGAGCACCCGAACACTCCGAGCGGCTTTCCCAAACAGAGGCCTCCCGCGATACCGAGCGTGATCGGGCCGAACAAAGCCTCGGATGACACGCCCTTGAAACTGACGCCAGCATTGGCGAACGCGAACAGCGGGAGGATCATGAACGCGACCCACGGGTGCAGGATGTGCTCCAGGTGACGCAACAATGACTCGCCGCGGTCGTTCTTCACCTTCAGTGGAATTGCGAGGCCAATGGCGACTCCCGCGAGCGTCGCATGCACGCCGGATTTGAGCACACAGATCCACATGATCGCCCCGACCAAAAAGTACGCTCCGAGATGCTTCACCCTGAGCCGGTTGAGGATCACGAGGATCAGAAGCCCTCCGATTCCGAGCAGCAGCGCGGTCAGGGATAGCTGACTCGTGTAGAGCAGTGCGATGATGACAATCGCCGCAAGGTCGTCGACGACGGCCACGGTCGTTAAGAACACTTTCAGCGACAGCGGCACGCGA
>JAJDDS010000571.1 GCA_029260195.1 Phycisphaerae bacterium | reverse complement strand
CGACGACGATCGTCTCAGCCGCGCGCGCCTCCGCGCCGGGGCAACTCCGCTCGACGCGAGCGCCTATGTTCTCGACGATGACGACACCGGGGACGATTGGGACGACGACGACGACGACGACGGCGACTTCGACGATGATGACGTCGAGGAAGATCACGACGAGGATGATGTCGAAGAAGAGGGCGAGGACGGGGAAGATATCGCCTGAGGTTCCCGCTGACCGCTGGCCTCGCCGTCGCTCCACTTAGCCCCCGTCGAGACAACCGTCGGGCAGGCCCCCCCCGGTTTCGCCGCCGTACGCGCTCCGCTAACCGGACGGCGCACTTTGTTCGAACTTGAAACGCTCGATTGGCCGACAATAGTGGGCGCGGTCCGGAGGGTTGTGCGACCCACACGGAATACCCGTAACGGCTATGGGAGTGTGATCGACATGTTGAACCACCCTTGGCGCGACGACGAGCCGCCATACCGAACTCAAACCGCCCACAACGGACGAGCCCGCTTGCACGCCGCCGCCGCCGCTGACTCGGTCTGGGTCCGACAAGTGCTCAATTGGTGCAGTTGCATTCCCGCCGACCCGACGGCTGGTCACATTGATCGGGACGATCTCGCAACCCAACTCGACGTGTCCGCAGTGGCTTTCGCGGGAACATAGAACCCGCGGGCGTCGCTCATTCAGTCGCGATTGCGGGAACTACATGCGGGAACTACAATTGGCTGAGCGCCACTTGCGGCGACTCGTGGATTTCGAAAAGCTTGTCGAGGTGACAGATCACGAGTGTCCGACGGATCTCCGGCCTGATTCCCGCAACCATGAACCGCTGACGATTCTCCTTGAACGTCCGCGTGAGCGTAATCAACGCCCCGAGTGCCACGCTCGCAACTATCTCGACTTCCGACAGATCGAGCACTACGGCGAGTTTCGGTGAATCCGCCCCGGCTGCCATGACCGCTTCGCGCATAGCACCGCTGGAATCGAAATCCAACTCGTTGGCCAACACCTTCGCCAACACTGCGGACCGGTGAGACTCGATCGAAATGACGGACTCGTCTTCCATCACGTATAACCTCGGCGATTCAACCGCTTTGGATGAAATCTCTCCGGTTTATCGGACGTTCGCGAATCCCCCCCGCGATGACGCCTCGCCGCAACTGACCCGCTGCTCCGCTATTCGCGGACGTGTCGTCTCCCCACGCCCAAATCACAGGCGGTTCACTTCCTTCACCGCTTCCTGCTGTGTGAGGAAATGGTCCGTATACCGGCGGTCCACCTGGAAACACACGCCCGTAGCCCGCTCGCTGATCTCGGCGTACGCCGGATCCTCTCCCGAATGCGTGTGGAACTCTCCGGCCAAGATCACCAGCCGAAGAAGATGGCGAAGGACGATCCCCTCCTGTTTGACCAGATCACGCGCCCGAACGAACTTGTAGAAGTCGTCGCCGTGTTCGAATATCCCCCCGGTGATCCAATGCGGCTGAACCCGGACGTCTTCGGGCGACGCCAAGTGGGCATCGAACAGCATTTTCAGCATTTCCGGGAACAACACCGGCCACTTGCGCGGTCCGTCGTCCATATAGTCCTCGATTTCGTCATCGTCCGGCTTGATGAGATCGCCCTCATCGTTCTCGATCACGAGGCCCATCTGCAGCAGTGTAGCGCGCAACGCGTTGGATTCGAGGGGTCCGGGTTCGATGTCACGCGGCATTCGGACCTTGGATAACAGTGCGGGCGGTGGGGGCAAGACCGACTGCAGCGCCTGCAGCTTCTCACTGAAATCCGCCCCTGCCAATTGCTTGGTCAGAAATGCCCCGTACAGGGGATCAACAGTGCGGAAATCGAGCAGCTCGCGGACGCTGTCATGAATGGTGACGTGGTCGCCGTCCTCCTCGCGCGTCAGGTATCCGAACTTCGCCAGGTTGGCCAGCATGTAGTCAAGCTGTTCCTGAAACTTGGCGATACGCTCCGGGGAGTTGAACCGCTTAGCCAGAAACTCACGACTTTCGTGTAGCGTCCCCGTGCGGGTGAGCAGATAGATCAGCACCTGATAGGGAATCATCGACCGGCTGAACAGACGCGCGGGACCGGACTGAATCAGCGTATTGAATTGTCCCTCGGACCAATACACAACGCCCCTTCGACGCGTCGGTTTCTTCTTCTCGAGCTGTTTCCGCGCCCGCATGAGTCCGGGGTCTTTGGTGTGTGGATCAATCCGCTCCATTTTGAGCTTCCACTTGACGATCTTC
Source organism: Phycisphaerae bacterium (assembly GCA_029260195.1). Taxonomy (GTDB): domain Bacteria; phylum Planctomycetota; class Phycisphaerae; order UBA1845; family UBA1845; genus OFTM321. The sequence goes on along the minus strand of JAJDDS010000571.1, from coordinate 648 downwards.
ACGTCGTCGTCATGCGCCAGCGCGTAGACATATCCGTTCGTGTCGAACTGGGGCCGGCCGGCGCGCCCGAACATCTGATGGGCGGACGATGCGGGGATGAGCTTCTTTTCGGTCTTCGGACCCTTGACGAGCGTGGTAATGACCACCGAACGGGCGGGGAGATTGATCCCGGCAGCCAGCGTCTCGGTGCAGACGACGAACGGGATCAACTTCTTGAGGAACAATCGCTCGATCACTTCCTTGTGCTTTGGAAGCACACCGGCGTGGTGGACGCCGACCCCGCGGATGAGCATCTGCTTGAGCTTAGGCCCGATACCAAGTTCAAAGTCCTCGGTGGCGAGCACTTCCTCGATTTCGGTACGCGTGCCCTTGCCGATCAGCGACAGCCCCTTGAGACGCTCCGCGACCTCCCAGCATACGTCGCGGTTGAAACAGAATACCAACGCGGGCGTCCGATTCTCAGTGTCAGCCTCTGACACCATGCCCGGCAGTAACTCCGTCGCTAGTTGATCTCCGATCCAGTTGAACTCGAGCGGTACGCGACGTTCGTGGGTTTGTATCAACTGGACGGTTCGCCCATGCCGTTCGTGCAACCACCGGACGAATTCCGGAGCGTTGCCGACAGTGGCTGACAGGAGCATCAGCCGT
>JAJDDS010000058.1 GCA_029260195.1 Phycisphaerae bacterium | reverse complement strand
ATCCGGAAGTGGCTCGAAGGTGTCGTCGGTTACGCCGGACTCGACCATGCCAAACCGATCCAGCATCTGTAGAATGGTCATCTGCCCCAATTCGATGAGCGACTGGGCGCTGTCAGCCCGTGAGTTCCACGTCGCACCGACCTGATCCACCAGTGCGTCGGCAGCCTGCTCAAGCTCGACATCGTCAGCCGCGGCGCCAGCCCGGACAATGGGAAATTCGTTCTCGTGTCGATATCCCGCCACTCGCCCCTCCGGCGCGATGAGCCAAGCGGTAAACGCAACCAGGATGGCTGCAGCCGCCGCCAGGGCGCTACCGCCGACCCACCACCGACGGTTCCAATACCGGGCATTACCGTCACCCGCGGGCTCGATGCACGCAAGCAGCCGGTCGGTGAAGGCGTCGTCCAGTTTGACATCGCTCTCGGTGTCGGCGGTGATAACGTGTCCGGCGACCTCCATCAGAGCGAGTTCATGTCGACACGCGGTGCAATGCAAACGATGCGCGCCAAGCTCCGTCTCGAGCGACGGAGACAGTTCGCCGTCGAGATATGCGTCGAAGAGATTCTGAGCTTGTTCGCAGTTCATGTCGTCGAAGCGATTCGATACTCCGCAACCGCGGAGGTCGTCGCGCCTTTCGTAGTCTTCTACCCGGCCAATTCCCCAAAGATGCGGAAACTGGAGGAATCGTCACCGGACAACGACTCGAGAAGTTCCTTGAGCTTCGCGCGCGAGCGGTGCAGATGGCTTTTGACCGTCGCGACCGGTAACTCCAAGACCTGTGCGATCTCCTGACAACTTCGGCTGTGCTGATAGAACAGAACGACCGTAGCCCGTTGCGGCGGGCTGAGCCGATCCACCGTTCGCCAGATCACGTCCTTCATGTGTCTCGCGTCATCGCTCTCAGCCACCGCGCCCGCGGGGGCGGGATTCGGATCACGGATGGTCCCGAAATCCAGTTCGCCGGTGAGCGAGTGTTTCTTGCGCAGGGCGTTGAGGCTCAGGCGGTATGCGATCGTGAACAGCCATGTGCTGAACCGGTACTGCGTCGAAAATGAGTCGAGCGAGGCGAACGCCTTGAGGAAGGCGTCCTGCACCAGCTCCTCCGCGTCGTGATGGTTGCGGATCATTCTCCGGACGAAGGCGAAGAGGCGATCCTTGTGCGTGTCCGCCAATTCGCGCAGAGCGGCGCGGTCGCCGCGACGGGCGCACAGGATGAGGCGCCTCTCAGCGCGCCTGGCTTCGGTGTCTGACCGGTCACACGAATCCATAAGCGTTGCCTTCCACTGCCATTATACTCTACAGTCTAGGGTCGCGTTGCAATCCTTCTACGTCCGAATACACTCGGCCTCTTGAGTTCGAGGGTGCCCGACCGAGCGACTGGATGGGCTATAACATCTTAATTTACAGTTGGTTATGGCAAAAAAAGCTCAAAAAAGCCACGCGACGATCAACAACCGAAAAGCCGGGTTTCGGTTCGAGATTATCGAGCAAATCGAGTGTGGGATCATGCTGCGGGGGACGGAGGTCAAAGCCCTCCGGTCGGGGCAGGGGTCGCTCGAGGAGGCCTTCGCCCGCGTTCAGGGCGCGGAAATCTGGCTGCGTGGGTTCCATATCCCGCACTACGAACATGGAAACGTTCGGAACCACGAGCCGCTTCGGCCGCGAAAGTTGTTGCTGCACAAACGCGAGATCGCCAAGCTGGCGCCGAAGTTGACGTTGCGTGGGCTGACTCTCGTTCCGTTGAAACTCTATTTTAACGAGCGCGGGCTGGCCAAGGTCACGCTGGGGTTGGCGAAGGGAAAGACGCACGGTGACAAGCGGCAGGACATGAAGGCGCACGACGCCAAGCGCGAGATGGATCGCGCGATGCGCCGGCGGTAGACCATGCGAGGTTGGCGCCCGCCAGGGTGAATCGGAGATTTGATCGATGGCGTTAATCAAGAGCGTTTCCGGTGTTCGGGGTATCGTCCGGTCCGACAACGCAGCCGACATCACGATGGACGCGGGTGTGGCGCGGCGGATGGGACGGGCATACGCGACGTATCTGACACGCCGATCCGAGGATGCGCGGGGGCTGCTGTTGGTGGGTGGACGGGACGGACGCGCTGGCGGCGATGCGCTGCTGGCGTCCTTCGCCGAGGGGGCGCGCGCCAGCGGCGTCAAGGTACTCGACGTCGGCGTGGTCACAACGCCCGGCGTGGCGATGGTGGTGAAGGCGATGGGCGCGGCGGGTGGCGTCGTCATGACCGCGAGTCATAACCCGGCTGAGTGGAACGGGATCAAGTTGATGACGCCGGACGGAGCGGCACCGGTGCGGGCGGACGCGGACGTGATCTTCTCGTTGTTCGACGGTGAAGACTTCGAGGACGAGCCGGTCGAGGATCGACCGGTGCGCACCGGGCTCGATCCACACGAACATCACGTCGGCGCGGTCCTGAAAACCGTGGACGTCGAGCGAATCCGGACACGCGGATTCACGGTCGTGTTGGACAGTATCAACGGAGCCGGGGCGACCGCGGGGCGCTTGCTGCTGGAACGGTTGGGCTGTCGGATCGAGCACGTGAACGCGGAGCCGGCTGCGACGTTCGCGCACACGCCCGAGCCGATCGAAGCCAATCTGGGTACATTGTGCGAACGCGTGCGCCGGGAGGGTGTGGACGTCGGGTTCGCACAGGACCCCGACGCCGACCGTCTCGCGATCGTCGACGAAACGGGGCGCTTCATCGGGGAAGAATATACTCTGGCGCTCTGTGCGCGGAGGGTGCTGACGACGCGTCCGGGGCCTGCGGCTGCCAACCTCTCGACGTCGCGCATGATTGACGACATCGCGGTCGAGGCGGGGTGCGTGGTTCATCGCTCCGCGGTGGGCGAAGCGAATGTTGTGGAAGCGATGAAGTCCCACGATTGCGTGATCGGAGGCGAGGGAAACGGCGGCGTGATTGATCCACGCGTCGTGTACGTGCGTGATAGCATCGTGTCGATGGCGCTGGTACTCGATCTGATGGCGGCGCATGCCGACGCCGTATCAATGCTGGCGGATGCATTGCCTTCCTACGCGATGCTGAAGGACAAGGTGAGCTGTGATTCCGCGACGATCGCGCTGGCGCTTACAGCCACACGGGAAGCTTTTTCGGATGGCGTGACATCCGAGGTCGACGGAGTGCGGATCGATTGGCCGGATAAGCGCGAGTGGATGCACGTTCGCGGCTCCAACACCGAACCGATCATGCGCATCATCGTCGAAGCCGTGGATGCGGAGGCGGCTGGCGTGTTGATGGCGCGGTCGCGGGAAGTGATTCGATCCGCACGCGCCTGACGCTTCGCGTCTGGTTCTCCCGTCCGTTCACGGAGTGAAATCGGACTTTCCGGTTGCTTGTATGGGGTCCGATTCGGTAGCATGCCTGTCTGTGGTCCATTCCGCGCGCCGCCGCGAGCCGGGGGCGGAGCGTGATTCCTCGACGCCGCGAGCCGCGTCAGCACACACGAAGGAGTCCCCGAGCATGATCGGTCTGAGGAAATCGTTTGCGACGGCGCTGGTCGTCACTCTGGTGGTTACGGTCTCGGCGATCGGTGAGACGGCGCGCGAGAATGAAGGCGCGCGCGTCGATCGCGTCACAGCCGCTGCCGCGTTTCAACATGCGCATCCGGGCGCGCGGTTCTACGAAACGGCTGAACTGATCACGCGCGTGTATGGCCGTGCGTTCTCGCACGGCGTGAGTCCCGAGGATTCCGCCGAACGGTTTCGCATGGCGCACGCCGACTTGTTCGGCCTCACGCCCGACGACCTCGATTCGCGCGGCCCGCTTGCGGACGAGCGTCACACGCTGCCGTTGATGTTCGACCCGAACTCCGGGTCATACAAGTTCACGCTGGTCTACTACACGCATCGTGTGGCGGGGATCAAGGTGTTCCGGTCGGAGTTGCGTTTGCTCGTGCGGAACGAGCCGGGGTATCCGCTCGTCTTGGCATCGAGCAGCCTGCGCGATCCCGGAGCGTTCGATCCCGGGGCGTACGGCGTGAACGACGCAGCCGCCGGTCTGGACAACGCCCGGACGGCGTATCCGGTTCTGACGCGTTTCGAGAACCCGCAATCGGTGATCTGGGCCGGTGTCGAGAACGAAAACGCGGCGCCGCGCCTGGCGTACGTGTTCATCGGCGACAATGGGATGATTCCGGGGACAGAGTTGGCGCGGCGACTGTTCGTGACCGACGCAGCCACCGGCGCGATCCTGCTCGACGAAGATCAACTGCAGAAGATCGACGTGACCGGAAACGTCAGCGCGATCGCGACGCAGGGGATCGGCGCCGACGTCTGCGAAGAGGAAGCACTCGACGCCATGCCGTACGCCCGTGTGAACATCGGCGCGACGCAGGTGCATGCCGATGTCGACGGTGATTTCGTGATCCCCAACGGAGGCAGCAGTGAGGTGACGGTCGTGTCGCCGATTCGCGGACAGCGTTTTCGCGTGACGAATCTCGGCGGACAGAACACCGTCGAGTCGGTACAGGCGATCCCGCCCGGGCCGATAAATATCGTGCACAACGCCGAAAACCTGGCCGAGTTTGATCGCGGCGAGGTGAACGCTTACATCCATGCCAATATCGTTCGGGATTTCGTTCTGGACGTCAGCCCGAATTACCCGGTCATCGCGAACCAGACGAACTACTCGGTGACGGTCAACGAATTCGGCGGGGGGCTTTGCCCGGGGAACGCACAGTACACCGGCAATTCGCTACGATTCTGCGCGGCCGGTGGCAACTCGCCGAACACCGCCTGGTCGTCCGTAGTGTACCACGAGTATGGGCATCACCTTGTGGCGGTCGGCGGCGCCGGTCAGTCGCAGTACGGCGAGGGAACCGGCGACATGGTGTCTGTTCTCATTCTTGACGATCCGCGTTTGGGATTGGGGTTCTTCGGAAGCTGCGACCAGCCGTTGCGCGACGCCGAGGAGAATGTCCAATACCCGTGTTCCGGTGGCCACGCTTGCGCGCCGTTGCTTTCCGGGTGCGTGTGGGACACGCGAAACGCCTTGGCGATGACCAACCCGATCGATTACATGGAAGTGCTGTCAAACCTGGCGATCAACGCGATTCTAGTGCATGGCCCTAGCCAACTGATTACTCCGCAAATCGCGATCGACTACGCGACACTGGATGATGACGACGATTCGCTCGATAACGGCTCGCCGCACTACGCACAGATCGACCTTGGATTCGGGAAGCACAACATGGGGTTGCCGTCGTTCCTCGATTTCGCCTACCCGGATGGCTTGCCGTTCACGTCGGATCCGAACGAAGGGGCGGAGATCGTCGTCGAGATTGTCGAGGGCGTGGGTACACTCGATGACAGCTCGCCGACATTACACGCATCGGTCAACGGGTTGCCATTCGGCAACATCTCGCTGAACCCCATCGGCGACAATCTGTACGTCGGTCACCTGCCGCCTTCACCATGTTTTGCGGTGATCCACTGGTATGTGTCCGCAGAGACCACGGCGGGGGCGACGGTACTGAGTCCACCGAACGCGCCGACCGAGACGTTCGCAGCCACAGTCATCACCGGAGTCGACCCGATTCTGACGGAGGATTTCGAGAACCCCGTTGGGTACGAGGTGGCGGGCAACATCCCCAGTCCGTTTAACGGACGGTGGGAAGTTGGAATTCCCGTCGGCGGCGGCACCGCCGATCCCCTCGCCGACTTCGACGGTTCAGGTCAGTGCTATGTGACCGGCAACGTCGCCGGCAAGGACGTGGACGGCGGCCCAACGATCCTCACAACACCAGTGTTCGACTTGAGCGACGGGGCGAGCTATTTCATCAACTACGCCCGCTGGTTCTCGAACCACACCGGACTGGCGCCGATGTCCGACGTGTTTGTCGTCGAGATATCGAACGACGACGGCGCCACCTGGAACAACCTCGAAACGATCGGCCCCGACGGTCCGGAGGTGATCGGCGGGTGGATCGAAGCCAGCAACAGCGTCGACGCCGCCATTGAGCCAACGAATCAGATGCGCGTGCGATTCCTCGCGTCCGATCTCGGGGCGAACTCGACGGTCGAGGCTGCGATCGACGCATTCACGATCGGGATCGGCGTCTGCGATGCCGTGGATACATTCGCGCCGTTCATTGTGCATGACGATGGCGAGACAACGTCGCCGTTTTCCGGATATGTTGATCCACGGTCGGAGAGCACCGACGGAGTATCGATCGACCTCGGCGTCGACGCACTCGCAATCCGTTTCAGCGAACCGGTGGTGGCCGTCGGCGGTGGAGATCTGACACCCGATTCGTTCCAGGTGACCGGCACGGGCGCGGGCCATCCAAACGTCATCGCGGTGGATGACACCGACGACCCCGTCATCGAACTGACGCTTTCCAGTCCGATCCCGCTGCTGGAATGGACGACGGTTGTGGCTGTCGTCGAGGACCTGTCCGGTAACGCGATCGCCGGGTTCGGCGACCTGGGACCGGGTGTGAACGAAGCCGACCGGGTGGACATCGCGTTCCTGCCGGGGGACATTGATCAAAGCGGCGCCGTCGATCCGCTCGATCTGCTGCGTTTCAAGCAGTTGGTGAACGGGATCTCGACGCCCGATCAGGGAGGCCTGACCGACTTCATCGACGTGGACCGAAGCGGCTCGGTCAATCCGCTGGACCTGCTGCGATTCAAGCAGTCGATCAACGGTGTCAGCCCGCCGTCGACGCAGACGTGGGCTGGGGCGTCGCTGAACAACGCTCAACCGTAGTGCGTCGCCACCCCAGCGGGCAGCGCGTTGGCGTATGTGCCGACAGCGCGGGCAACCGCTTACAGAGCCGCGCCCGTAAGGAAGCGATACCGTCTCCGTGCTCCCAAACCGCTCACTTGCGGTCGCGGCTTTAGTCGGACGACCGTCGCCAATCCCGAGCGCGACACTAGTCGAGCGGTTGGGTGATCCACCCGCCGCCGAGGACTGTGTCGCCGTTGTAGAAGACGACGGCTTGGCCGGGGGTGGGGGCGGTTTGGGGCGTGTCGAAACGAATCTCGCAATCGCCGTCGGGGTCGAGCGTAACAGTGGCGGGGGCAGCGGTGTGGAGGTAGCGGATTTGGACGTCGGCGCGGAACGCGGGGCCGGTATCCGGAACGAGCATGCGCACGTCAGAGGCGATCAGGCCGGTCTTGTGCAGCCGGTCGCGGTGCCCGACGGTAACGGTGTTGGTTTTCGGGTTGAGCTGAGTGACATAGATTGGCACTCCGGCGGCGATACCCAGTCCGCGGCGCTGGCCGACGGTGAAGTGGGCGAGGCCGTCGTGTTGGCCAACAACGTCACCGCGATCGTCGACCACATCGCCGGGTCGGAACGCATCCGGGCGGCGCTCCTTGACCACTCGGGCGTAGTCACGATCGGGAACGAAGCAGATTTCGACCGAGTCGGGCTTGTTCGAGACGGGCAGACCAAATCGCTCCGCCTCGTCTCGGACCTGGTCCTTCGTGAGTGCGCCCACAGGGAAGAGCACGCGATCCAGCACGTCGGGTGCAATGCCGAACAAGACGTACGATTGATCTTTTCTTTCGTCGATGCCTCGCCGGAGCACGCGCCGACCGTCGTGTGACGCAACGCGGGCGTAGTGACCTGTCGCGATGTAGCGGGCGCCGACCGCATCAGCGTAGTCGAGCAGCTTGCCGAACTTGAGCTTCTGATTGCACATCACGCAAGGGTTGGGCGTTCGAGCCCGGGCGTACTCGTCGGCGAAGTAGTCGATCAGCTCGTCGAAATCATCCTTGAAATTCAGTGCGAAGAACGGAATGTCGAGCTTCCCAGCCACGAACCGGGCATCCGCGGCGTCCGCGGCACTGCAACAGCCCTGACGCGCGCGGCCTCCGTTTTCAGGTGCGGGCGGTGGCTCGACGCCGACGCGCATGAACAGCCCGACGACGTCGTAGCCCTGCTCGCGAAGGAGACAGGCTGCGACACTGGAGTCGACCCCGCCGCTCATGGCGACGACGACCTTCGGGCTGGAACGGGGTGTCTTCGCGGCGTCTTGAATCATCGCCGGTGGAGTGTAGCTGCGAATCGCTGAGTTGTCACAAGTCGGACGTCCGACGAGGGCGTCGGCCGCCACGGCGCGCGAAGTTTCAGCATGGATTGCTAGGGGTTGCCGTTCGCGGCAGGTGTTGCGTCCGCGCCGGCATCCTCAGCGGCGGCGGACTGCGCGGTCGTCGGGATCTGTTCGATGCGTGCCTTGAGTTCGGCGAAGAGTTCGTCGACCGGGCCGTAAACCGCGACGATCTCGTCGCGCTGGACGTCGGTGAGTTTTTCGGCGCCGTCGATGTCCTGTTCCAGCCGGTCGGTGCGCAAGCGGTTCTGGTCGCGAAAGGTGGCGGCGCGATCCTTGCACTCGCGAAGGATTGAGTGAGCGCTCTCGCGTTGCGTGCCGATCAAGTGGTACGTCTCGATGAACTTTGCCACGAAAGCGTCCCACCGCAACAGTTCATCGTCGATGCGACTACGGACGGATCGAGGCGGGCTGATGGACGAGTCCGGCGCATCGGCGGATGGTGTTCGTTCGCGGTTGCGCGCGCTGTGAGGCGCATCCCACCATTCGCGCTCGTCGAATTGTCCTCGCCGCCATGATTCGAGTTTGGCGCGAGACAATTCGAGCCCCGCGGTCATCTTGAACGAGATACGGGCCAACTGGGCTTGTTGCTCGGGCGTCAGAAACTCGGTCATGTCGCGCTGGGTATCGAGGACTTCGTCACGGAGTTTCTCGAAGACAGGCATGGCGCGATCGGACCATTTCTGGACGGCTTCGGGATCGGGCGGCGTGTAGGAAATCCGGGATTCGACGTATTCGTTGAACAGGGGTTGCAGCGTGGCGCGATGGGCTTCGAGAAACGTCGGCCAACGGTCGAGCAGTTGGCGTTCGAACGATTGGCGTTGATCCTCGGTGAGTTCGAAGCTCTCGCTGATCTCGCCTGCCCACCGCAGCAGGACGCCCTCGACCATTCTCGGCGTCGGCCAGATGCCGGTGGGTGGAATCGGCTTTGCAATATCCTTGGTCGCCGCTTGGACCTGTTGTGCGGTTGCATCATTGGAGGGTGGTGCGTCGGCGGGTGTCTGGGCGCCCGCGACGAGAAACAGGGTCAGCAGGGTCAATTGCATGGCTGCGCTCCGGTTTCCCCGATTGTACACATAATACGCGAGTCGGTCGCGTGTTTTCGCCGATACACCTGCGCCAGTCCTTACGGTAATCGAGGATCGTCGAGTGTCGGATTCGATTCAGGTCAGCATCGTTGTACCAACATACAACCGCCTCTCGCGGTTGTGCAGGACGATATTACACGTGCGGTCCAACATCGCCGTTCCCTTCGAGTTGGTCGTCGTGGACGGCGGATCGAACGACGGAACTCGCGAATTCCTTGCGGCGGACGGGAAGCTGCACGTCATCCTTGAACAGGAACGCGAAGGCGCGGTCAAGGCATTCAACAAGGGATTCCGCGAAGCCAAGGGCAAGTACGTCATGTGGCTGAACGACGACGCCCACCCGCTGCCCGGAAGCGTCGAAGCCGCCATCGAGACACTCGAGACCAGCGACGAAATCGGCATGGTCGCATTCTACCACGACTGGGACCGAACCGCGAACGTCCTGGACAGCGTGAACCACGAGGGACGCCGTTACTCGATCTACAACGTGCGGGGATATCCCTACGCCAACTTCGGATTACTACGAAAATCCCTGCTTCGTGAGATAGGATACGCCGACGAACGGTTCTACTTCTTCGGTTTCGATCCCGATTTGGCACTCAAGATTCAACTCGCAGCCGGGCTGAAGGTCGTGGGGTGCAGGGAGGCGCTAGTGCGCCACGAGGAGTTGCACGACGAACGCAAGCTCGCCGATCTCGCGGCGGGGGTAAGGGACAACCGCAAGCTCTTCGAGAAGTGGAATCTGCCCGAGAAGAACAGCTACCCCGACCCCGCGCCCGCCTATCTGGACATGGTCCGTTCGCTGGCAAGTCTCGCCCCGTGCCAAACGTCCGTCTAGTGTCGTGTCTCGCGCAAATAGCGCTTTCGCAGAGCCGCGCTGGTAAGGAAGCGGTGCGTTCTCCAACGCCGGTCGCGCTTCCGTTGACGGAACGCGCTCGTGCGCCCGGTCAATCCAACCGATACACGACCTCCTCAATCTCCTCACCGCGTGCGTTCGCGAATCCCGAATCGTATCCGGTCACCCCGAACCCGCATCGTTCCAACACGCGACACGAGGCGACATTGTCTTTCGCGGCGCGGGCGTAAAGAGGACGCGGACCGAACGCACGCAGGAACATCGCCAGCGCCCACGTAGCAAGTCCCTTCCCCCAATACGCCCTGCCAAGCCAATACGTAATCTCCGATTTGCCGAACAGCTCAAACTTCGCGACGTGGCCAGCCACTTGCCCGTCGACGACTACGGTCTTGATCACCACCTTGTCGTCGCCCATGATTCTGGACCAGTGCGCATCGAAGGCGTCCCGGTCAGCCGGGTCCTTCGCGGTGAAGGCAGCCATGTGATTGGCTACCGGATCGAGTTGATTGACGTAAAACGTATCGAGGTCTGCGTCGGTGACCGTTCGCAATTCACGGCGACGGGCCGTCAGTCGATCCATGGCCGTCTCCGTTCGTTGTATGTGACCACCCAAGCCTCATTCACGCGACGACGTCCGGAGCACGCCATCTGAATCTGGAGTGTGTTTTCGCACAGATCCTCATTCGGACAGGTACTCCGGGTGTGCGGCGGTCTGTCGCGAGAGCATCTCGCTGTAGAGGGTCTCGGACGTCGACAGGTCGGCATGCGTGCCGGTTTCCACAATGCGACCCGCGTCCATGACAACGATGAGATCGGCGCGCGTTATGGTCGATAGCCGGTGGGCGATGACAAAGGTCGTGCGCCCCGCGAGCAAGTCGACCAGCGAGGCTTGGATCAGTTGTTCCGATTCGCTGTCCAGGTTGCTGGTGGCTTCGTCGAGGATCAGGATGCGCGGGTCCGCCAGAATGGCGCGGGCGATGCTCACACGCTGTTTCTGCCCGCCCGAGAGCTTGATGCCCCGCTCGCCGATCAGCGTATCGTAACCGTCGGGAAACGAATCGATGAACTCGTGGGCGTTCGCGCGCCGGGCTGCCACCGTGATGTCATCGAGCGATACGCCGCGCCGCCCGTACTCGATATTCTCGCGAATCGTACCGTCAAACAGAAACACGTCCTGCTGCACCATTCCGAGGAGTGACCGGTAGTTGTCACGCTGGATGTCGCGCAGGTCCACTTCGTTGAGGAGAACAGCGCCGCCCTGCGGGTCGTAAAACCGGGCGACGAGGTTGGTGAGCGTGGTCTTTCCAGCACCGCTACGGCCAACGAGGGCAACGGTCTGCCCGGCGCGCACCGTGAGCGACATATCGTGCAGAACGGGAATATCTGGGTCATAGCCGAACGTGACCTTGTCGAAGCGAAGAGCGTCGACGGTGGCCGGTGTGGCACGAGCGCCACGCCGATCCGGCATATCGGTTTCGCGCTGCATGACGTCCACGGTGCGCTCGAGCGCAGCCAGTGACAATTGGGTGTCACTCCAGGACTGGACGATTTGCGAAATCGGCATCATCAACATGAACACGTACATCTGGAAGGCAACGATCTCGCCGATGGTGATCTGGTCGACCAAATACCGAGTCCCCCCGTACCAGATGATGAGCAGACCAGCCAGCGGCACCAGCAACCCCCACGCAGTCGTAACCGCGAGGTAGTAGAGGCGCGTCAGCAGACGCTTCCGTATGATCAGGTTCTGCCCGATCGCGAAGTCACGCGCTTCCTTACGCTCGCGACGAAAGACCCGCACCACCGCCAGCCCACCGAACGTCTCGACCACCCGCGCGTTCACCTCACCCCGATCGCGACGCATGGAGCGGTGCAGCGGTTTGAGTTTCCGAATCCAGAGCAAATTGACCGCGATGATCGGCGCCAAGATCGCGACCGCCACCACCGCCATCCGCCATTCGATGACGATGAGGATCGCCATGGTCGCCACGACACGAAACGCCGCGATTCCCGGCGTCACGACGGCCATCTGAAGCAACCCGCTCACATCGTTGATGTCGCTCGACACGCGGGTCACGATGCTCCCGGTCTTCATCGCTTGAAGCTCGTGAATCGGAAGACGCAGCAGGTGGTCGTACAGACGTTGCTGCAGCCGCCGGAGCACCTGTAGATTGAGGAGGCTCATGCGGTAATTGCGCAACGCCTCAATGGCCTGTTGGAGTACGATCAACCCCAGGACCACCCCGCCCGCAAGGTGAAGCTGCGCGGCGCGGTCGGCTGCCTCGGGAGCGTCCGGGGCGATCCGCAGAATGTGGTCAATGATAAGCTTCGCCGCGTAGGGCGGTACGAGTCCGAGCACAGCGGCTGTCAGGCCCAGGACGAAGACGAGTGCGATGGCGCCTCGGAAAGGTTGCAACCACTCAAAATAGAATCGCAGGTACGACCACTTCGGTTTCTCGGGCGATGCGGCGAGCGTGGATCCCCGCGCCGGTGCCTGGGGCTCGGAAGACACGTCCTCGTCATCGTGGATCTCGCCTGCGCGGAACCGCCGGCGAAACTCGTTGAATCGGTGCTTTGACGAGGAAATCACGTGGGCGGTCCTGTGGCGCTACATCGAAGCTGGTCGCGTCGCGGTTCGTGACGTGTCCCGCCTTGGAGCGCCAAGCCGCTACCGGGCCATGCTATCGCCCGACACCGACCGCGGCAACGCATCCCGTCGGCATGCCAAGCGCAACGTGGAATCTCGCTGATGCTCTGTCCGAAGCCGGATGCTCCGCCGCAACAGAGTGCCACATAGTGGCACTTCTCACATGGAAAGTGCCATTGCGCCGGCGTGCTCCAGCACACGCCCCTCGCCGCGTCGAGACGGGCGCAAAAAAAAGGGGCGCCCCGAACAAGTTGGGCGCCGCAGCCGACTACCAGAATCTTCCGACAGGGAGACGAGGAACAGACATCGGCCACCTGCACCCTAACAGCACACCAACATCCGATTCAATACGTGTTTCCACCCTGATCGATCAGTGTTTTCCCCTAGTAATCCGCTCTCACGAGCGCCGGGGTCGCTATTTGGGGACTCGAAACAGCGGTGACGCCCGCGTTTGTAAGCGGGTGTCAGGGAAGGGTGGATATTCGGTGAGGGGCGAATAAAACGTGGTTTCGAGCGAACAGGGCTTGGCGGACGTGTGTCCGTTTCCCAACGGGCGAGTCGCTTCGTCCGGAGCGTGGCGAGGTCTGGCGGGGCGGCGACATCAGATCGCCCCATGATCGCAGGAGTCGTAAACATGTGCAAAATCAGATGTTACGTGTCATACGTGATCGTCGCGGTGGCTGCGTTGGCGGGAACGACGGACACGCTTGGCGGCGAACGAGGCGAGGCGAAGTTCCATCAGGCGTACTACGCCGAGCAGGCGGACCGCGATTTCCGAGCGGCCGCGGATTTGTACGCCGAGGTAGTCCGCGATCGAAAGGTCGGAGCAGAGCTGCGTATTGCAGCCGAGGTCCGGCTGGCGGCGGTGCGCGAGGATTTGGCCGTCGGCGATTTCGCTCGATTGATGCCCTCGGACGCGCTGGCGTACCTGGAAATCACCCAGCCTGGCGAACAGTTGATGAAGCTGCTGGGTCAGCTCGGGCTGCTGTCGGATGGCGGACTCCCCCCCGCTGACGGGGGCCGCCGAGTTGCGGTCAGCCCGGCGTTGATTCGCGAATCGCTGGGGATTCGCGGTGCAGCCGTCGCCGTGACGGGATTCGATCCGAGACAGGGCGCGCCGTCTGGCGTTGCCGTGTTTCATCACGGGAATGTTGAGGTGATTCGAGCGTTGATCGAGACGGCCCTGCCAATCGGGGCAAAGCTGGTCGAACCGGTTGGCGGTTTCCCAACGTACGACGTCGAAGGTGAGGCGCTGGTGACCCTGACGCCGCGACTGGTGATCGCGAGTCGCGAGCGGTCGCAAATCAACGACGTTGTGCGGCGGTTGCGCGGAGATGAACAGACGTCCCTGGCGACGACGGAGACGGTGGCTGCGTATACGAAGGAGCGCGGGGATTCGCTGTGTTTCTTCATGGTGAATGCGGCGCCGATCATGCCCATATTGAAGGGGATGATGGCGGCGAACGCGGGCGCGCATGAGCTGGCCATGGCTGACGCCTTGCTCGATCTCGACAATCTGCAATCGCTCGTCGGTCAGATTCGCGTCGATGACGAGGGCGTGGGGCTGGAGTTGGCGTTGCGACTGGACGAGGGGCATCGGAGTTTGGTGTTCAATTTCCTGCGCACGCCTGCGATTGACCAAGGAATGTTGCAATGCGTGCCCGACGGGGCGGCTGCTTTTGTCGTTGGGGCGTTGAACGAGGCGCCGTCACGATTTGGTGGCGGCGGGGTGGACGCGGCGGAGGGCGCGCCGGTGGTAACGGCGCTGGACATCGGGCGGGAGTTCTTCGGGAACATTAACAGTTTCGCACTTTACGGAGCCGCGTTGGAAGACGGCGCTGGACGTCAGGGTCCGCCGATTCCGGACGTGGGACTGGTGTTTCGCGTGAACGATCCGTCGAAGTCCGAAGCGTTGTGGACGCAGATGCTGGGCATCGCCAGTTTGGCTGCGGGTGCAGGTGCGATTGAGGGGGACTCAGCCACGATCGACGGCGTGAAGGTGCGTAGTTTCGGCTTTCCGGATGGCATCACCGTGTATGTGGGGACCGAAGGTCAGGATGTTCTGATCGCCGGCAGCCGATCGGCGATGGCCCGGTCGATCACAGCGAAACGCGGCGGTCGGTCGGTGCTGGATGACGCATCGTTCACGGAGGCGCTGGGGGGATTGAGTGCGGGCAGCACCAAGGGCGTGTTCGTTCACGCTGGACGCTGCGTGAGGATCGCCCGGCCTTTCATGAGCGGACCCGACGCAGCCGAGATGGACCGGTTCATGGACAAGCTGTCGGACACCGTCTTCTCGCTGGCGGTGGAGCACTCGGATCGGGTGTTCCGGATTTCGGCCCGCCTGAACGGGCTGCCTGAAGTAGGCGACGTGATTGCAGAGTTGATCGAAGCCGACGCGCAGCGAGGCGAGATGCGCCGGCTGGTCGCGCGGGCAAAACGGAACGGCGACTGGGACCAAGTCACGACTGCGGTCGATGCAGCCATGGCGGCGAATCCCCGCGACGGGAAGCTTCTGCGGTCGAAGTTCGACGCACTGGCTATCGGGAAGAAGGACCATGCAGCAGCCGTGGCGGTTGCCGACTCGATGTTTGAAGCCGGTCGCGACGACCCGAACGCGTTGAACAACTTCGCGTGGGCGCTGCTGACCGAGGAGCAGTTCGGCGGCGGGTATCACGACGTCGCGTTGCGGTTCGCGCAACGGTGTAACAAGATCACCGCCATGCGGAACTGGATGTTCGTGGACACCCTGGCGCTCGCGAAGTTCGAGACGGGGGACGTGGCCGGCGCGATCGAGACTGAGAAAAAAGCCATCGAGCTGTCGGGGGGCACGCGCATCGAGGAGTTGAAGGCAGCGCTGGCCCGATTCGAGAACGCGGCGGATCGCACCCTGGCTGAGAGCGCGCCGTAGCCGGAGGCGCGGCGGCCGGTACGACCGCGCGCGGCGGCACTGTGTACCGAGCGCATGCGTTGTGACCTGTCGCTCCGCGCGCGCCCTGACATTCCCATCGCCGTGTCATTCCGAGCGTAGCGCGGAATGACAAAGGCGCGCGGGATGACAAGCGACCGCGTTGCCAAGCCCGACGAATCCTCGACCCGTATGTGCCGACCGGTTCGCCACCCAAAACGGGATGCACCCGTGGCGCGCGGAGGCCCGCCTGTCCAGCCGTCGCAATCCGGCGTAGGATTCTCCGTTGCAGGGGCGAGCCCCGCCAACGGTGAATGGGGCTTGGATGGCCGAGCGATGCTGATCGGTGTTCTTTCGGACAGTCATGGGCGGGCGGACGTGGTACGGCGGGTGATGGGGTTGTTCGACGAACGCGGTGTCGAAGCAGTGATTCACTGCGGCGACGTCGGGGGGATGGCGGTATTCGACGAGTTGGTGGGGCGAGCGTGTCATTTCGTCTGGGGAAACTGTGATTCGGTTGACGGGGGGATGGCCGCCTACTTGCGGACGGTGGGCCTCCGTCCGCCCGACGCGGTGCCGCTGAGGGCGACGTTGGGGGGCAAGCGCTTCGCGGTTTTCCACGGGCACGAGCGCGAAGCCATGGGCATGGAAACGCTCGTGGATGTGGATTACTGTTTACACGGTCATACCCACGTGCGGCGTGACGAGCGGGTGCGTGCGATGCGCATCATCAACCCAGGGGCGTTGTTCCGGGTGCCGGTCAAGACGGCGGCAACGCTGGACACCGACCGCGACGAGCTGACCTGGTACGAACTGGTCTGAAACGTGGCTGCGCCGGGCAAGCGATCGGGGAAAATACCGCTGGGGCCGGTCGTGTTCGATCGTTTTGGGGTGAAGCGCTGATCAGAACAGCGTCACGGGTCTGGCCGCGCGCACCGCTGCCAGAGGCCGTGGTGGATGCCGCCCTGGATGTAGATGGCGAAGGTGCCGTGGCCGGGGATCTCCATCGGTGGATGGGCAACCTCGCCGCCGGCCTCCGCTGCGGAGGCAACTGCCGCTTCGATGTCGTCTACCAAACAGTAGGGCCGCACCACCGGCTCTTCCGCATCATGCATGGGCGCCCGCACACCCAGCAGGCCGCCACCCGACAGCGCAGCCGTCCGTGCGTCGCCGAGCCCGGCGTTCGGCTCGCCGAACTGCACCCCGTTCACTGCTGCGTAAGCGGCGCACACCGCGTCGACCTCCTTGGTCACAATTTCGAGATAGTGGATCTGCATAACTCTCTCTCCAGCACGTGCGCAACGTCGTCTTAGCCGAGATTTCCCACAGGCCCATTGCCCGAACCGTCGAGGGTCGACGATAACGTTGAAACTTCGTCGATTCAACGATTCTCTTGACAAAATCGACGGGGCCGGTGTGTGGGGGCGTGGGACGGCCGTTGTGAGGGTCCATCCTGTCCCCTCTTGACGTCAACTGGCTCCAACTATCCGCCGCGCGCCCTGGACAACTTCGCCTGGCCGCGACATACTCGCCCGCCCGAGATCAGTCAGCAGATGCTTGATCCACAGCGAGGAGTTCAGCCCCGGATGAACACGACATGAGCATTCTCATCAACAGGGACACCAAGGTCATCTGTCAGGGGATCACCGGAAAAGCCGGCGCCTTCCACACCGCCCAGTGCATCGAATACGGCACTCAGATCGTCGGCGGCGTCGTCCCTGGAAAAGCGGGCACCCGATCCGAACACGACGTCCCCATCTTCGACAACTGCCACGACGCCATCGCAGCCACTGGCGCCGACGTGGCTATGACGTTCGTCCCCGCACCGTTCGCGGCTGACGCGGCGATGGAAGCAGCCGACGCCGGCGCCTCGCTCGTCATCCTCATCACCGAGGGCATCCCGACCCTCGATATGGTCCGCGCCCGACAGTACCTCGACACGGCTGGCACCCTGCTCGTCGGTCCAAACTGCCCCGGCGTCATCACGCCCGGCGAGTGCAAGATCGGCATCATGCCCGGCTACATCCACCGCCCCAAGACGAACGGCAGCAAGACGGTCGGCATCATCTCGCGCAGCGGAACGCTGACGTACGAAGCCGTGTGGCAGTGCAGTTCCCGTGACATGTCGCAGAGTACCTGTGTCGGCATCGGCGGTGACCCGGTCAAGGGACTAAACTTCGTCGAACTACTCAAGATGTTCGAGGAGGACGACGACACCGACGGGATTGTCATGATCGGTGAGATCGGCGGTACCGACGAAGAGACCGCGGCTGACTTCATTCGTCACGATATTACCAAGCCCGTCGTGGCGTTCATTGCCGGACAAACCGCACCGCCCGGGAAACGGATGGGCCACGCCGGGGCGATCATCAGTGGCAGAGAGGGAACGGCTGCTTCGAAAATCGCCGCCCTACGCGAAGCCCGTGTCACCGTTGCCGAATCCCCCGCGACCATCGGCGAAGAAATGGCCAAGCGACTGTCCTGAGGGCTCGCCGCACGCTTCCTGTGACGTAGCGGCGGAATCCTCACTTGGACGACGCTTCCCTGGATAGAGTCTCCAAACGTCGTTCCGGAGTGAACACTACTCAAGGCTGGGGTCCGGGCAATCGTCTTTGCCTCCAGCGACCGTGTGCCGCGCAACGCCCGTTCTGAGTGCGGTCGCCCAGCCGTTTTACTCTCGGTGGGATGATGCACAGCTTCTTATTTTGTCAGAATCTCTGGTGATGATGTGATATATACTGCAATTGGTGGTCGAGGTGACTCGACGGGGCGAGTCTGGGAGGAAAAGCACTCAGATGCGCGGCGTCCGATTGAAGTCGCGGCGTGTGTCGCCGATCGAGAGACGACTGGAGACCCATGGAGGACGAATGATGCTCGCGAATCGAATGTCGTGTCTATTCTTGTTGGTAGTCGTCGCGGGGGCGGTCGCGCCGATGGCGTCGGGGCAGGGCGTAGTTCAGTGACCATCGGTGACCCGGATGGCGACGGGGATTTCGACTTGGCTGCGACGAATCTCGAGGAACTCCATTCATCCCCCCTCGGCACTGTCTCGGTGCTGCTGAGTGGGTGCGTCCAGTAGGGCGGGAATTGGAAACGTCGAATCGCGAAGGTTGAGGAAACGCGAGCCAGTGGGTTGGTGCGATCGGGAGGTGTCCTGGATGGCCCCGTCGCTTACGCTCTGGGCTCGGACACCGGCGTATCCTCGATTCCATGCCGGTGGCTGAGGCAGGGCTAGCGCACATTAAACCCCTTGCGCCATAAGAACTTCCATCAAGAAGCCGTCATCCCACCCGCAGTTTCGACTCTTGCCCACGATGCTGTTCTTTGAAGGATGATGCTTGAG
>JAJDDS010000570.1 GCA_029260195.1 Phycisphaerae bacterium | reverse complement strand
TGGCCTTGCGGACCTCGTCCCGGACCGCACTGAACTTGGCGCGGAACTGGTCCGTCGCGGCTTCGACGTTTGGATCGATTCTCTCGGGCATGCGTCGCTCCTCGATACGATTCGGACCGTGTGGGACTCGTGTGGGACGGGTATACCATTTTCCGGCGCCGATGCCCACCTGGCGGAGTCGAGACGGCAAAAACGCCGACCGTTTTCGACGAACCGCCGGCATTGCGGTATATTCCTCTCCGAGCGCGTGGAACCCATATGTCATTCGCCTGTCCAACAAGGGGGAGACGTCGCCCCAAAACGGAGCCCAGCCATGATGCCCGCGAGTCGATTCCTGATCGCCATTCTCGCAATCGCCGCCGTCCGCCCGGCCGAGGCCGATGACCACCTCAACACCGCCCGCGAACAGTTCCAACGCCACAACTACAAAGCAGCCCTGGCAGCGTTGGATCGTCACACGCCGGACGCCGGTGACGCCGCCGCCGAAATCGAAGCCCCCTACCTGCGGGCCCGCTGCCTACTCAAGCTGCGTCGCTGGAATGAGGGCGTCACCGCCATGGAAAAAGTCTTGGCCGACCATCCGTCACTACGGAGCGACCCCGAGGCGCACCTGGCGCTGGCCGACGTCGGAAGCGTAAGCCACCGGCACAAACATCTGTCCATCATACATTTCGCAGCCGCCACCGAGTTGTTCCTGGCATCGGGTGACCGCGAATCAGCCGCCGAGGCAGCCATCCAATGCGGGCACGCATACGTCCATTTCAACGACTGGGACAAGCTGGACGACCCCACCGTCGATCCGCCGACCGACTGGCGGGCGTCGCGCGCGCTCCAACGAAGCCGCGCCGTCGGGTGGCTGGATCGAGGCGTGGAGTTGACCACGAACGACGCCACCGCGTCCGCCGCCGTCTACGCCAAGGCCAAACTATTTCATCAATCGCTGCGCACGGGCGAATCCGACGTCGACACCGCGATGGAGACCTACCGCGAGTTGCTGCGACGCTGGCCTCGATCGCGCGAGGCGCCGAGAGCCGCTCTCGAAATCGGGCGCCTACTGGAACGCCATCGTCAGGACTACGTCGGGGCAGCCCAGCAATACCGCAACGTGATCGATCGATACGAACTGTCCCAATCGGCCCGGCAAGCGACGCAATCGCTGAGCGCCATCGTGACCCCGGTGATCCGGCTCGGCACCGACGGCGTC
This sequence comes from Phycisphaerae bacterium, assembly GCA_029260195.1. Classification (GTDB taxonomy): domain Bacteria; phylum Planctomycetota; class Phycisphaerae; order UBA1845; family UBA1845; genus OFTM321. The sequence continues at coordinate 3,147 of JAJDDS010000570.1, read as the reverse complement.
ACCCCGCCCGGACGCACCGCCCGTATCGACATCGAAACGCGTAACGTCAAGACCGTCTCGTTCCACGCCTACCGCGTCGACCTGTTCGACCTGATCCGCGAGATCGGCCACGTAGGCAAACTGGACGAATGGGCCCCCGACACGTCGGCGGCTGCCACATGGTCCATCGAAATCCCCGATTCCGGCGAACACAAGCACTACAGCTCGCGACAAGATCACATTCCGCCGACGGCGCTGCCGATCACCGAGCCCGGCGCGTACGTCGTGTCCGCCGAATCCGAACACGGCGCGGACCCGGCCAGCGCGAAAGCGCTGATCCTGGTATCGAGATTGGCGGCTGTCACCAAGGGACACAAAGGCGGAGCGTTGCTATGGAGCGTCGACGCCGACAGCGGTCAACCGATCCCCGCGACCCGCGTGATGGTCCAGAAACGGTTCGGCCGCGACCAATACGACTATCGCGAAGGAGCCACCGACGACGAAGGGTTCTTCCAGACCGGCACCGGCGGCAACAAACACGGCGGCAGCGCCGCCTTCTACCTCCGCGATGGCGACCACTACGCGATCTGTGACGCATCGTTCTCCTGGTACTGGTGGGGCTATCAGAACGACTATCGCCTCTACACGTTCACCGACCGCCCCGTCTACCGTCCCGATCAGGTCATCCATTTCAAACACGTCCTGCGCCGCTACGACGCAGGCGACTATCACAACGTCGCCAAGACCCGCATCGACCTGACCGTATACGATCCCAAGGGACAGGCCATCACCGAACGATCCCTCACCACCAACGAGCACGGATCGGTCTCCGGTGATCTGATCCTGCCGCCCGACGCGCCGCTCGGTGTCTACCGCATGCGGGTCGAGACCGCCGGTCGCGCGGTCCAAGCCGGACGCGGCGGCGTCTTCCGCGTCGAGGAATACCGCAAGCCGGAGTTCGAGGTCACCGTCGCGTCCGCCCGACCCCGCCACACGCTCGGCGGACCGGTCGATGTCCGCATCGAAGCCCGCTACTACTTCGGTTCCCCCGTGCCCGAAGCGAGCATCGCGTACACCGTCCATCGCAGCCCCATCACGCCGCAATATGGATACCCCGGACCGTACCCCTGGTACTTCGAGCAACTCCGCGGCTGGTGGTCACAAGGGAAGGCGAGCTGCCTACCCCGCTACTGCTTCATGCCCTGGCGGGAGATGAAATCGCTCGTCGAGCGCGGTGAACTGACCACCGACGCCGGCGGGGTGGCCCTGCTACGCGTCACGCCGGACGCCGCCGATGACATCGACGCCACCCACAAGGGGTGGCGCTACACCGTCGACGTCGAAGCCACCGATGCGTCGCGCGAGACAGTGACAGGCAGTGGCACGATTAACGTCACCCGTGATCCCTTCACCATCGAGCTGACCCCGCAGCGGCGCCTCTATCAGCCCGGCGACACCGTTCAGATCGACATCAAGTCCACCGGACCGAACGACGCCCCGGTGGCGTTCGATGGGCACATGCGCGTCCATCGGCTGATCCGACGCGAGATCGAACGCGGCGACGGCCGACGCGACGAACTGCTCGAACTCGGCGAGCGAATCCACGAAGCCGCCGTCTCCGTCGACGCCACCGGCCTGTCACGTTTCCGCCTGCCCGCCGACGAAGAAGGACCGTTCCGCTGCGTCCTCGCCACCGCCAGCCACGACGGGATCGACGTGTCCGGATCGTGCGACGTCTGGATCACCCGCCTCGGCGGGCGATTCGATCATTACGCCTATCGCGACATCGAACTCATCCCCGACAAGTTCGTCTACGAGGTCGGCGACACCGCACGATTCCTCATCAACACCAAGTTTGACGACGCCCGAGTCCTCCTCACCATAGAAGCCGACGACCTGCTCGACCGCCGTCTGCTGCGCGTCGACGGAAGCGCCGTCGTCGAACTGCCCATCGAAACCGCACACACACCGAACTTCTACGTGGCCGTCACGCTGGTGCGCGACCAAACCGTCCATCAAGACATGCAAGCCATCGTCGTACCCCCCACCGACCGATTCCTCACCGTCGCCATCGCCGATCCGCCGACGAGCCGCGGACTTCAGTCCGCGCGGACGTCCGCGCGGGATGAATCCCGCGGCTCGTACCTCCCCCGCGAGCAAGCCCGCTTCGCCGTCACCACCACCGACGCCGCCGGCGCGCCCGTCGACGCCGAGGTCGCACTGATGATGGTCGACGCCAGCCTGTACCACATCCAATCCGAGTTCCGCGAGCGCATCGAGAAGTTCTTTTACGGCGCGACCCGACCCCACCTGGTCAGCACGCGCAGCAGTTTCGACCGCGCCGGCGGTCACACCATTCTGCGACGCGGAGGCGTCGCAGGCGACCGCGTAGCCAAGACCATGGCGCCGCAGGCGATGGCTGAGGGAGCTGCCACCGCAATGACAGCCGACGGCGGAGGCGGCGGCGACGACCAGGCGTTCGCCGTGGCTGAGATCCGCCGCGATTTCCCCGATTCGGTGCTGTGGTTCGGGCATCTCCAAACCGGACTCGACGGCCGCACCTCCGTCGACGTGACGTTTCCCGATTCACTGACCACCTGGCGGATGATCGCGGTCGCCGTCGACGACCAGACCCGCGTCGGCGAGACATCGCGAGACCTGATAACCCGCATGGACGTGATCGCCCGCCTGCACACCCCGCGATTCCTGGTCGAACGCGACAGCTGCACCCTGACCGTCATCGCACGCAACGACCTATCCGACGACAAGACCGTGCGCGCCTCGCTGCGCGCTTCGGGACCGGTGTCACTCGGCGACGCTCGGCTTGGTGGCCAACCGATCGACTACGTCGATCCCAATGCTGTGGACGTCCGCATCGACGCCGGGGCTGAGGTCGCGGTCGATTTCGAGCTGCGCGCCCACAGACCCGGACGAGCCACCTTGACCGCGACCGTGGCTACCGACGAGTTGGCTGACGCCGTCGAGAAGGAGATACCCGTCGTCGCATTCGGCGCACAAAGGCTCATCGCGCGAAGCGGCGTCCTGCGCAGTGACAAGGACCTCACGAGCGAAACCGTTCGGTTCACCCTGCCCGTCGAGATGAACCCCGAGACCCCCATCCTTGAGGTACACCTCAACCCCACCATCGCAGGCGTCATGCTCGATGCC
>JAJDDS010000569.1 GCA_029260195.1 Phycisphaerae bacterium | reverse complement strand
TCGTTGACGGTCGGCTTGAAGACCTTGACCCGCGCCTCGAGCCTCTTCCACTGGCCCGATTTCTCGAGCGCCTCGCGGACGAGCCTGCCCACGGCCGCCGCGCCGGGATTCGCCGCGGAGATGCGATGGTCTCCCGCGATCAGGTCCTCGACCGACCGGATGCCTCGGGGATTTCCGGAGCGAACCGCGATCACAGGATGCATGCGAGCAAGGGGAATGACCTCCTGGATAAGTCCCTTGTCACGCCCGATCGTCATGTAGTCGTCGTCGGCGGCGAGGTAGAGATCGCCTCTCCTGGCGACCTGGAGATTGTTGAGAAGCGTGCCGGAACCCCCCGGCTGAATCTGCACGGTGACGCCGAACTCCGCCTCGTACTCCCTGGCGACGGCATCGACCGGTGGCAGGACCCCGGCGGCGCAGTAGAGCAGGATCGGTTTCCCGGTCACCGGATTCGGCGGCGTAGCGAAGAGTGTGATGATCGCTTTCAACCGCCCGCTCGCCGTCCTTGGTGTTTTCCTTGCCGGATCGAAATTCACTGATTCGGCAGGCACTGACGCCGAATGGCACGACCGAGTCTTCTCCCCGGGGTAGGACCTGAATGGCGACGTACTCAGTCTGAGGTTATCGACGGCATCGCTCGATACTCCTGGACGCCGCATGACATGCTGAGAGAGTAGCCCGCCAGAAGCCGTGCGAGAACGTAGGCTGGGGGAATCGAACCTCGAAACCTGGATCTGCAAGTTCTGTTGCGACAAGCACTTGCGCGCATCGGGAATGAGGGCTTGGCGTCCTGCTTGGCGTTGCTCTGCAGCGACCGGGACCTTGCGCACGTCATCAACGCGTGGTCCGGCCTTTCCGCGCCACGTAAGCAAACCATCCTTGACCAGTTAGACGGACCTGGAGCCCGCTGACTGACGCCAAGAGATGCCACGCGGTGCCGGTGGTCCGCGCGGTGCCGCTGATCCGAAAAAACGACACATCGGGCGTCCAGGTTTCCCCGGGGGCGGTGCGGGTGCCAATCGATGCCATGCGTTTCCGGATCCCTGGAGACCGCTTGACGGCGAAAAAACCGCGCTTCCCGGAGTCGCGAGGACGAACTGCCGGAAATCGCAGCGCTCGAACTGGCCAGTATTGTCCGGAAAAGAGGTGGCCAAAACCTCCGGAACCCGCCTCAGCGAAGGTGCGGGAGAACCAGATTTCGGTGAGCGTTTCCGGTACGGTGTCACGGTTACGTGTTGACGTTCGTGTCGACCAAGTCAGGTAAATACCGTACGTCGCCTCGAAAGTCACGCCCTACCCCGGGCGGCCCTCAGCTTCTGTACGTCCGGCGCGTCGATCCGTATGCGGCACACGAATATCGCCCCGCGTTTGAGTGTCACTGTAGCCACGGAACTGAAAGCTCCGATCCGTCCGGCGCAAAAACATGGGCCGGGCTGGCCGAAAGCGATGCAATGAGTTGCATCGGCCCACCGCCAGAGTTCACCAATTGATGAACAACTCTTGGCGGAATGATCAGCGTCGAGTTTGGTCCAAACTCCTGCGTCTCTCCGTCGATAACCGCTCGCCCGGATCCCTCGAGCACCACAACAATCTCCTCACACTCGTGGTAGTGCACGGGCGTCTCGGCGCGCGGTTCAAGCGTCTGACTCCAGACCTCCAACCGGGCGAGTCCGTCGCGATCGCTCGCAAGCGTCTGATGATCAATGCCTGGAACGTGGAAGTGCTTTCGGGTCGTATTATCGATGACCGCCATATTGCGATACTCCAGAATGACTGACTAGGCAATTCCCAGGTGGACCACATGCCGTTTGCCGTCCTTCGGCATATGGCTCGGCAGGGCCGCTGTCCTGTGGGGAGCTGTCAGCGCAACCAGCTCCCATAAGGATAGCGAACTCAACATAGTCGTCATATCCGCGCGTTCGGCCCTCTCAAACGCGAGCCCGTCAGCCACCGACAAGGTGAGCCGGGTCGCCCCTCGTCACTCTTCTCGGGAAGGCGTTTGAGGCCGCGATGTGGACAGTCCCTCGAGTTCCGATGCCTTGTCGGCCAGACCTTGCTGACGATAGGAATCTGCGGCCAATCGAATCACGCGTTGTGTGCGCGCGTGATCGACGCCGAATGCCGCCCGGTGGATTTCGATGGCCTCGTCTAGAGCATCCATTGAGTCTTTGTTTCGATCAAGTTCCGCCAAAACCTGACCGTGATTAGCGAGAAACGCCCCCAGGTACCAGTGTCCGGCCGGGAGATGCTCGCGAGCTCCGGCGACGGCCTTGCCGCTCCATTCAAGCGCTTCGGAAGGCCTGTCGAGCCTTCGAAGGACCCGCGATAGGCCGTGATACGCCCCCAACGTGCTCGCGTGGATTGCGCCATGGACCCGTTCGGTCGCTGCGACTGTTCGGATCCAGAGGGGCTCGGCTTCGGTGAGCCGTTCCATTGCCACAAGTTGTTGTGCAAGGGTGTTTAGGGCACTTAGCGTATCCGGGTGATCGTCGCCCAGCACGCGCATACGCACATCGAGTATGAGCGTGTTAAGCGCCAGGGCCTCTTCCTGGCGGTCCGTGACCTCATGCAGACCCGCGAGCAGCGAGGTGTAGCTCAAGACGCGCGGGTGGTTCTCGCCGAATACGTCACGCGCTCTCTCTACGGCGTCGTTGAGCAGCTTTTCGGCATTCTCGTAACGCTCCATCTGAACGTATAGCCAACCGAGACTGGCTCCGGACATGATCGTGCTTGGATGGTCCTCGCCGAGCGTCCTCTCCCTCGTCGTGAACGCTTCACGCAGCATGGACTCGGCTTCACCGTACCTCGCCTGGCCGCGAAGCAACAAACCCAGGTTGTTCAGCGCGGTAAGCGTGATTTCGTCCTCGTCCAAGTCCTGGCGACGTTGCTCGGTGAGGACCTCCGACCACACGCGTTCGGCCTCCTCCAAATCTCCACGCCTATCGTGGATGTCGCCAAGCGCGAGGCGGATCCTCAGAGGCCATTCCTTCTCGCGATTGGAGTCGGCGTTTCGCCCAAGCTCGACCAATACACGCTCGGCTTCGTCCACCCGTCCTTCCTCGAGGAGGACGCTTCCCAACTGGTACCGAGCTTCGAACGTCTCGGCATGCCCGGCCCCGAGCACTTCGGTCCTCAGCCGAACCGACTCGCCCAAGTGCTCGCCGGCACGGGCATGTTCGCCGAGCCCAAGATAGGCTTTGCCAATCGTCTCGTGGATCGCTGCCGCGACAAGCGGCGCGTCGCGGAACTTGTCTCGAATACTGATCGCCGCGCGATCCAACACCTCCCTAAGGGTGATGTTCCGGTTGGATTCCAGTTCCGGATCCGCGCTGGCGAGGATCTCGCGGTTGAGGAAGCCCACGACTGCTTGGGCGGTTTCCCGCTGCCTAGACTCCCGAA
>JAJDDS010000568.1 GCA_029260195.1 Phycisphaerae bacterium | reverse complement strand
TCGTCGCCGAACTGCTCGCGGTCTTCGCGATCGGCGTGACGGTGATGAATTTCATCTACATCGATCCGCGCGGGGTCCCGATCGATCAGATTGGCGTGTCGGGTTTTGACGCGTTCTACCACATCAAGATGGCTGCGATGCTGCCCGAGGTGGGGCTGGTCGAGGATTTTCCTTGGCTTCGATACGTGTACTTCTCGCAGATGGACAGCAGTTTCATCAGCCACCACTACGGGTTTCATTTGTTGCTGGCGCCGTTCGTTCGGGCGGGGCATTGGCTGGTGGGTGACTATCTGACGGGCGGACGTTGGGCGATCAGCGTGTTTTTTGGTGTGACGCTGATGCTCTTTCACGGCCTGTTGATGAATGAGCGGATCGGCTGGCGGTGGTTCTGGCTGGTGATGTTCTTGCTGCTGCCGTCGCAGTTCTTCGGTCGCCACGCGTTCGTTCGCGCGATCAGCCCGTCCCTGATGTTCATGTTGGGGATTATGCTGCTGGTGTTTCGGGAGCGTGTGGTGTGGGCGGGCGTCGCGGTGGCAGGCTACTGTCATTTGTACCTTGGATCCGTGGTGTACACACCGATGCTGATTGGCCTGTTCGTCTTCAGTTCGATGCTGGGCCCGCGCGGCGACCGGCGCGTTCCTTGGCGTTTGGTTTTGTGGACGACGCTGGGTTGGCTGGTGGGGTTGCGGACGTATCCGTACTTCGACGGCGCTCTGGAGTTTCTGCGGATGCAGATATTGGGGACCGGCTTGAATCCGGACATCCCCGTGGGAGGGGAGTGGAATTCGTACGACAACGTGTGGCAATTCGCAGTGAAGATGTGTGGCCCGCTGCTGGCCGTGTGGGCCGGCGCGCTGGCGCTGCGCGTCCGGATCGGCGGCCGGCTTAACGCTCGGGAAATGTCCTTGCTTATGATCAACTTCGCGCTGCTGTTTCTCACGTTCAAAGCCAAGCGATTCATCGAATACTGGCCGGCGTTCTGTTTGCTGAGTGCGGCATTCATGGCTGCGCCGGTATTGAATCCGCTGGCGGCGTGGTTTGATCCCTGCGGCGAGAGGGTGAGGGCGTTGAAGCAGGCGTTGATTCGCATGGCGTTGGCCGCGGGCGTTTGTGGATTGGTGTTGGCCGGCGTGCATGTTGCGGGTTCGGATGGGATCGAGGCTTTTCTCGTCGAGTGGCCCATTTGGGTATTGCTCGCGACCGGGCTGCTGCTGATTCCATTGGCGCGGATTTGGCTTCCCGCGTCGCCCGATGGCGATGGGCGGCCCCAGGCGTTGGGGCCGGTCGCGTTTGTCTGCCTTCTTGGGGCGGGGTACGCCGCGACGCTGATCCTGCTCGGGCGTTACGACTTCGGCGTCATGGACGGACGGTTAGCGAAATTGTCGCCGGGAGTGTGGGGATGGGTGGCGCTGGGCGCGGTGTACGTCGGCGTCGCCTACTGGGTGCGCCGGACGAGCACGGAGCGATCGGGCGCGACGGTGGTCGCGCGGTTGTTCAACTCAGCCACGGTGATTACGTCAGGCGTGGTGGTCGTGGGTATTGTCCTGCTGCTGTGCGCGCGTCCTTTGAGTGCGCTGCAGCGTGACGTGTATTGCGGGTACAACCTGCCAGCCATTCGCAGCGCGATGGCGTACCTGAAGGAAGTGTCGAATCCGGGCGACGTGGTGTTCACGGATGACTGGGACGTGTTTCCAGTCTACTTCTACCACAACTCGTACAACAACTACATCGTCGGGCTTGATCCGAAGTTCACACACTCGCGTGAACCGGAGCTGTGGGAACGGTTCGTCAGGATCACGCGGGCGCAAGTCCCGCGCACCTTCGAAGCTCACTGGACCGGTCCTGACGGGAACGAGGTTCGACGACAGTTGCACGTCGAGCTGTCGGACATTCGCAACTACTTCGGCGCCAAGTACGTGATGGTCGACAGCGATCACAAGCACTTCGCGCGCAAGCTGGCGCAATCGCCCGAGTTCACCGTGTTGATTTATCCCAACACCGACTACCAAGCCTGCAAAGACGATCCCTACCTGATCTTCAGAGTACGCGACGACGTGCATTACGCCACGAAATCACCCGCCGGTCCGGACGATGGCATCCTCTATCTCAGCGAACTCGATCCGGAGTCCGCGAGCCAAGGTTGGGGCGAGTTGGCGCGCGATCGATCGGTGAGCGGAGAGCCCATCCGGCTCGACGACCAGTTTCACGCACGCGGGCTCGGAAGCCATGCGCCGCACGAGCTGACCTACGCCATTCCAACCGGATACTCCCTCTTCGAAGCCACCGTCGGCATCAACCGTTCGACGAACGGGCTGGGAAGCGCAATCGTCTGGGTCGAGGTGGATGGTAGCGAGCGCTATCGAAGCCCCGTCCTGACCGGCGACGGCGAGTCGGTGCGACTCCGCGTGCAGGTCTCCGGCGGACAGCGGCTGACTCTGAGGTCCGATACCACCGCCGACGGTGATCGGTTCGATCACGTCGACTGGGCGATGGCCCGATTTGCCCGGCCGGCCAGCCCTCCGATCGAGTAGCGGTCCTCCACCGCATTTCGAGTCGTCCCCGCATCATCATACACCAATATTCGCGTGGTAGTTGAATTCCGGTCGGTGTGCGGTGTATGCCATCCCCTCCGAGAGGGTCCGAAGTGCGCGTCTACTCGCACCCATGGGATTTACCCCACCGGCCGGGCTGGGTTGCCTGCTCGCGAGCGACTCCGTAATCCGTTGTGAACAAGTGGGTTACAACGATTCTCGGTGTGCCCGCGACGGTGGCACGGACCTTGCCTTTAGGCCATTGACGGATGTCGCGCGCTCAGACGCGCTTGTGATCGAACTGTGATTCAGGCGGTGTACTAAACGAACCCACCGCCTCACCTTGGAAGGCAAACGGAGTAACACGATGCTGAGCAAACGGATTTGGAAACACCTAGGGCTTGTGACAGCCCTTGCGTTGTGCACGGTGTTTAGCGGCTGCGACAGTGAGTTCGGTAGTACCGATTCACTGGGCTTCGGCGAGAAGGCCGCGTCGCTGAAGGTGATGAGTGACGAGGCCATCGAGGTCGGTCCGGGCGAACCGGTCGTGATCATCGATGACGCCGCTTACCACGGAATCATCCCGGGTGAGGGGCTCGAAGTCTCGGTGTCGCTTGATCTGGATCACATCAGCGTTGCTCGGTTTGAGACCGGCGGGGCGGCGGACGCCGTCGCCGGTGATGGGCTCTACGTCGCATTCGCGGTGGCGAGTCCTTTCAGCGTCGAGAGTTTCGATGAGGCTACGCCGGTGGGCGAGTTCTTCGTGGACGTGCTCAGCGGGAACGCAATCGACGTCCTTCCGACCAAGCTCGTCCTGAACGACCGCGCGAAGGGTCTGATCTCGGGCGAGTTCGAGATCTGGACGCGCCTGGAGAGCACGTTCTGGGGCGACGTCACCATCGGCCAGGTCGACATCAGCGTCGATCTCGGACCGCTCGAATTCGGTAACCTCAACACCAACGGTAACACCAACGGTAATACCAACGGAAACACCAACGGAAAAACCAACGGAAAAACCAACG
>JAJDDS010000567.1 GCA_029260195.1 Phycisphaerae bacterium | reverse complement strand
GAGGACTTCCCCCCAACAATGTGGCACACACGCGCCGCCCCTTGCTCGACGACCGAGGGACGGGAGGTCATGCGGCATGACGTGGCGACCGGTCGAGTACCTGATCGAAGGCGAACTCGACAACACTATTCGCCAGAGAGTCACCGGGTGGATGAGGTTCTCGGGGATGATGAGTGACGTAACGTTCGATCTCGAAGGCGAATTCCACCGCGACATCCGGGGCACGACGGTTCGTTTGCGCGGAGACGCCGCGTCTAAGCGTGACCGCGGCGCTGCCGCCGCCGATTGCATGCACCTGTTCGCCACCCATCAAACGGGAGTGTGCGGACACATCACCGCCGGACTGCCGCCCCGTGACTACGGTTCGTATCCGTACGTCGAATGGTACTCCAGTCAAAACGGACGCGTCGTCCTGGACCTGAACTTGGGACAAATGGACGTCATCGGTACGCCGATTCCCGCGTGTGAATCGGATCCGATTTCAAGGGAAGATCAGAAACGCTTGTATCAAGACTACCTGTACGAGGCGTTCGCCCAGAAGCAAAGGCGGCGCGCGTCAGATACCCACCGTCGCAACGGCACCGGATCACGGCCAGGGCGCGGACCATGGAACACATGAGCGAGGGCACCCAGCCGTCATCGCCGCGTCGCGGCCAACAAGACGCGACACACACCAGGAGAACAAAACCATGCCAAAGCCAAACGTCAGAGTAACCCTCGAACGGGGAAGAGCCCACGTGGACGTGCTCGCCCCGGGCATTGCGGTGGAAGTGCGCGACTACGACGTGAAGTCCACCGGTGAGCAGTGCGACCGGCAATGGACCGATGAGAAAGGCAGGACATGCGTGCGGTACTTCGTGCCGGAACACGGAAAGGCGGAACACGTTCCGTTCGGCGCCGACCTGGAACGCTTCGCGGCGGACTTGAACGGCTGCGCCGGGGTCTCCGCCTCCTTGGAGCCGGATCCGTCGCCCGACGGACTGCACGTCCTGACGATCAACCGGGTTGATTTCTACTTCTCGGCCGATGGATGCAGATATGATGGATGGGGCAAGTGGGTGGGCGATTGACGCCAGGACCCTCGGTGCTTGGTTCGTGGCGACGCGGATTCCGATGACCCCGAGTGCCACCCGCGAGTCTGTCGGAACGGCGTTCGACGGCTTTCAACGCCATGCTCGCAGCCCCCCTCGAGACACTGCGGTTGTGGATGCTCGCTCCAAACTCTGCCTCTTCCATGGCGGCGAGCACATTGAGGTTCCAACGCAAATCGACGATCCGGACTGGAACTCCAGTGATCCGGCGTATAGGGTCGATAAGAAGCCCGTGCGGCCAGTCTGACGGAATCGGCTCGGTCTGTTCTGTGGAGTCCGTGTCCGGCGATGGGGAGATTTCACAGAACCGCGAGGCGTTCCAACACACAATCGCCCGTGCCTGAGAATCCCTCCATCGGCTGCGGCGCCGGCATTGCGGTATATTCTCAAATGCCATAGCCTGGACACGACGGTGGACTGTTAACCACTCATTCTTCAAGATGGGAGATCCCGATGGCAAAGAAAAAAAGAGCACAACCCGGGAAATTCAAATGCGACAGATGTGACCGGACATTCTCCATGAAGGCACATATCGCGCGTCACATGGCCACGATCCACGCGACGCCCGGCCAGAAGGCGGCCGCCAAGCAGCGTCGTGCTAAGACGGGCGGCCGACCCGGGCCCAAGCCCGGTCGTCCCGCTGGACGTCCCGTCGGGCGCCCCAGCGGCGTGGCGTCACGCGTCGGGCTTCGCGCCATGTCGCTCGAGGAAATCGGTGAGCTCATCTCGGCCGCGAAGGCCGAAGCGCGGATCAAGATCTCCGAGCTCCAAGCCGCGCTGTCGTAGATCGCGTTGGCTGCGGTGCTATGAAGGGGATGGGAGTGTCGAGGCCGGGGCGCGGCCCAAGGGCGTGTGCGCCGGTGGTGGGTGCGTTCGCGCCGATCGTGATGGCGCCGGCTGGGTTGTTCGCCTCATCAGTGTGAAGCGTGGCCCGCACCCAGTTCAGACGTCTAAGGAGCGCCCCGACGCGCACAGGGGGGCGCCGCAGGGTCACAACGCCTGAGTGCTCGCCTCGCCTTGAATTGCCGCCGCCCAAAATGGTAGACTCCATGCTTGGCCGCCGCGAGACGCGTGGCGGGCTGATCGGGAGGATGCATGATGAACGACGGCTTCGACGAGCAGAGCTTGCCCGTCCTGTTGGTGCAACGTTCCGCTTCACTGCAACGGTATGTGGAATCGAAGATCCCAGCGCCGTTGAGGAGCCTTATCGCCGCCGAAGACGTTCTCCAGGACGTCTGGATCGGCGCCCACCGGAGAATCGCCAACTTCAGGCCTGAGGGTCCGGCGTCTTTCGACGGATGGCTCAGGACGATCGCCGACAACAAACTGCTGGACGCGATCAGAGCGGCACGGACGATCCGGCGCGGTGGAGTGGGCGCTCCCACGGATATCGATCAGCATCAAGAGTCTGCGTTGTTGACTCTTGGTGGGAACTCCCTGGAACGTTTCCGCACGCCGAGCGGGGAGCTCTCGTCGAAGGACGCGATCCGGGCGGTTCGTACCGCAATCGAAAGCCTCTCGGACAATCGGCGGCGCGCCGTCTGGCTCAGCGACATCGAAGGACTTTCCATTGTCGAGGTTGCCGTGAGAATGAACAGGTCGGCCACCGCGGTCCGGAGTCTGCTGTACCAAGGCCATCGTCAATTGCGCGAGCGCGTGGGCCGCGCCGCGAGTTACTTCACCGACGTGGCTTCATCCGAAGACGCGATTTCATAAGATCTTGGGCGGACCTCACATGCGCTCGCCACGGAAACCACACTCCGCTGACGAAATGGCGACGTCGTGCCATTCGGCGAGGATCGACGAAGTCGTCGGTTCGGTCCTGCGGGATCAAGAGGCGGGCAGGCCAATCGACGACGCGAACGTCGCCGCCCGGCATCCCGAGCTCATGCCCGAGCTCGGCGCGCGCCTGAAGACGTTACGTCAAATCCAGGCCGCCGGAGAGTACGCGAAGCGCCACCCGGTTTCTCCACAAGACGAACTCCGCGGCGAATGCGAGCCTGACGGCGATTTGGACGCCCTAACCCACGCATTCCCTGGCTACGAAGTGATCGAACGTATCCACTACGGCGGCCAGGGAGTCGTCTACAAAGCCGAACAGCACTCTCCCAGCCGAATGGTGGCAATCAAGGTCCTGCTTCACGGTCCGTTCGCAAGCACCCGGCAGCGTCTCCGCTTTGAGCGTGAGGTGTCTCTCGTCTCGCGCATGCGGCATCCCAACATCGTGACCGTGTACGAAAGCGCCAAGGTGCAGGGGAGGCCGTTTCTCGCCATGGAGTGCGTGGAGGGACTCCCTATTGACGATTTCTTCCTCCTTCACAGTACACCGATTCGCGCGCGCCTCGAACTCCTCGCGCTGGTGTGCCGTGCCGTCGGCCATGCGCACCAGAGAGGCGTCATTCACCGGGACCTGAAGCCCGACAACATCCTGGTGGAGGCCGGCGGCCAGCCAAAGATCCTGGACTTCGGGTTGGCGAAGGAACTGTCGGGGTCGGACTCCAAGGCGGTTTCCGTGGAAGGACAGGTGGTTGGTACGCTTCCCTTTCTCAGTCCGGAGCAGGCAGACGGCAACGGAGGTGATCTTGACGTACGTACCGACGTCTATTCGCTGGGCGTCGTGCTGTTCGGTGTCCTGACCGGCGGGTTTCCCTACCCCGTCGCGGGTGACCCGTTTTCCGTGCGGTCGAACATCGTCTCGCGTGAACCGGCTCGACTGCGAAAGGTCGTGCGCGAAGTCGATCCGGACGGTGTGATCAAACCCCTCGACATCGGATCCGACCTCGAAGCCATCGCTCAAAAAGCGCTCACCAAGTCTCCCGACCTGCGATACCAATCGGCCATCGCGTTCGCGGAAGATATCGAACGGTATCTGGCCGGCGATCCGGTGATCGCCAAGGGAACCGGGGGGTTTTACCTGCTCCGAAAGACGGTGTATCGCCATCGCCTCGCCGCGCTACTGGCCACCGTCTTCTTGCTTCTGGCGGGCGGGTTTGGCGGTGCGATCATGCGCGTCACGTTTCAACGAGACGTGGCCAAGGCGACGGGCGCTCTGCGGGAGCGACTCGCCCGCAGTTGGGATACGGAACTGGTGCGTCAGTTGTACACGCACATGGTCAACACGAATCGCGTGGCTGAGATCGCGGACCTGCCGCCCGATGTTCACGAATCCTACCTGGCGCGGTACCGAGGCGAGGCGATCGACCCGGTGGAGGCGTCCACCGACTTCGCACGCCAGACACCGAAAGGCCTCTTGAAAGCGATTCGCAACCCCGGGAGCCAACAGTATCAGGCGGCGGTTGATTGGCTTGAGTCCGTTGATTCGCGCCTGACCGAGATCGCCGAAACGCTCAAGACCTCCTACGTGCGATGCGCGCCCGGTCCGCACACCGGATTCACGTGGGACTCGTACGGCAGTGAACAGTTGGTCGCCGCCGCCGCTGTCGAAGCCCTTATCGGCCGCGCCTTCCTCGCAAACACGCAAGGCGACCGCCGGCGAGCTATCGACGACCTGACCGCCGCCAGGCGCATCGCCCAAGATCTGGGCGATGGCGTAACGGTTGTGCATAAGACCGGCTCCACGACTGGCAGGGCGTCGGCCTACACATGCGCTCAACACCTACTCGCAGAATCCCTGCGAAGCGGAGATCCGCCCGACGAACTAATCGAATGGTTGCGCGCGGATCCACCTCTGGTGAGTGTGTCAGCGGCGATTCGCGTTGACACGGGCTTCACGTCTCAGCTTGTTATTGCCTCCTTCGAGTCTTCTCCTGACGATCAACGGTACTACCTCAACCTCGACACACTCAGTGATCTCACGCGCGGCATGCTCGGAGAACTGAGCGATCGGCACCGTGATTTCGCGGCAATCGCCACCCCGGACGACGTTGAGAGGATGTTTGAGTCCTTCGCGAGTTCGGCGGAACAATGGGAGTCCATGACGCTCATTGACCTTTGCGAATCGCAGAGCCGCTGGCGTGAACGGCATGCGTCCGAATCCTCGGTGAATCCACTGATGTTCCTTCTGCCGCAAGAAGTCGGGACGTTTCGTGCGCGTCTCGCCACCGTCGCCATGAGGCGCGCGCTGCGGCTGGCCGGTCGGGTCATCACATATCAACGCCAATACCAAAGATGGCCGAGCTCACTTCGCGAAATCCACCCGGCGGATCACGAGAAGGAACTGACTGATCCCATGACGGGTAAGGCCTTTCTCTGGGACGTGGACGGTGGGATGCCACGTCTTTGGTCGTCCTTCGAGCCCGAACTCGACCGGGAGACCCTGTTGCTAATGCAACGGATCTTCCCCGGCACGCAGGTCGAGCCCGATCGAGTGGTCTACTTCCCGGCCAGGAAACGCTGAATACAAAGACATCTCCGCGACTCACCTCCGACCGCCAGCCACAGCGGCCCACCGCGCAGCCTTTCGTTCCGGACCCGACTTTGAAGCCGCCTGGCTGATTCGATTCGCACCGTGGTCGCTACTCAAGCAAGGTCCACTTACGTGTCGCTGCTCACGCTCGTCGAACAGCTTCCCGACGTACAGGGGCAGTTAACGGGCGTCGACCCGTACGGACAGGATTGCGTAGACCGACTGCAGGAGCCTGTCAGATCGTTGCAGCAGCACACCGCGGGCCCGTCCGTCGCGATCGGAGCGCGCACGCCGAGCCACGCTGGGCCACCGTCGTTGCCGGCCAGCAGAGCCACCAGACGGGAAAGATCCCCTTGGTCCACACTTCCGTTACGATCGACGTCGAATCGGCGGACATCCGGCGCCGCGGTCACGAGTTCGCGTTCGAGGCTGAGTACATCTTCCTCGTCACTCACGCCGTCAAGATTCAGATCGCCCGGCGCGAAGCTCAGCTTGTACATGGCGCGTCGATCCAGGAAGTCGATGATCGTCGAACCGCCGGGCGGAAGAGGCCGGTCGAATTCGATGGTCCACTCCGAGCCGAATCCAAACACGCGCTTGACAGCGGGCGCGACACCCAAACTCGCGCGGACCTTGATCGCCTCGTGACTGAGTTCAACCGGACCGGCGAATGCGATCTGGATGCGATCGATACCGTCAATTCGTCCCTCCGCGTCGCGATCCTGGCCGACATCAACGAATCCGTTGGGGGGATCGCTCCAAGCGATTCCCAGAGCGCCCGAGTCTTGCGCCCGGCACGGCGTAAGG
>JAJDDS010000566.1 GCA_029260195.1 Phycisphaerae bacterium | reverse complement strand
CGTCGTGCCGAAGTCGTGCAACGCACCGGCAGCCGGTGTTGTGAACAGGTCGTGACCCGCGAACACCGTCTTGATCGGCGGACAGATGCAATCGTCCGGGCACGGCGATCCGTCTGGACAGGCGTTCCCCGGCGGGGGCGCCGCCGGGTCGCAATCCTCGCCCGGACCCACATCGCCGTCACCGCAGGGTCCGGTGATGGGGCACTTCGTGCAGGGCACCTCACCGGCGAGTTGTGTGCAATGATCATGTCCGCCGGCTGGATTGGCGTGGCAGACCTGGGGACAACACACGGGATCGGGAAACTTGGGGGGTGATTTCTGAAGTCCCGGGCAGAAGCCGGGTGTGCATGGGAAAGTGGCGTCGCAAAGTGGTCCCTGCAGCCAAGGCGCATCGAAGACGTCCAACTGGATCAGGCTCGGGAGGTTACCGTTGACCGGACCACCGGCGGCATCCGTGAATGTCACGGCGATGCCAATCTCGAGATGGGAGCTGAACGTCCCTCCCTGATCGTCGATCTTGCAGATTTCCATGACGCCCAACGGCTGTTGGGTCGGCGGGATGTTCGGATCCAAGCCGACCTGAACCTGATACGGTCCGGGACAAGGCCCGGGAACACTGATGAGGCCGCAACTGACAAGGTCCAGGAATTGGACCTGCGTTGGCGTCACGCCGCAGGGTCCGCCCACTTCGACCAGGACGTTTTCGAGTCGGACCACGCTGGTATCAACAAAGCCCGCCCCTTTGACGTTGACGACCGTATTGAACGGCGGCTGTCCCGAGCAGAAGAATCCGCCGGGAATCGTCAGGTTGAATGCGGTTGTTCCATCACAGTCGCTGTCGGTGTTGAAGCAATCGTTGCCGGCGGGGATGCTCTTTCCTGGTTGCGCGCAACCCAATGCGATCGCTCCATCGGCGCAGAGCTGATCCCATTCGCTTTCGCAGCAGAACGGGTCGCCGAGGCAGACCTTCTTGCAGCAGATCGGGTCATCGCATCCGGGCGTACCGTTCGCCTGATCGCAAGCACCGGCGCCCGGTCCGCAGGCCGGGTTGCCGCAAAGAACCAAAGCCTCACCGGCACAGATGTCGTCCCATTCCGTATCGCAGCAGAACGGGTCCTCGGAGCAGACCGCGTTGCAGCAACCTTCGTCATTGCAACCTGGCGTTCCGTTGCCCAGAGGGTCGAAACAGTTGCCCTCGCCCGGACAGGTGAAAACGTCACAGATCAACTCGAAGGCCATGTCCGTCGACGAGTCGAAGCTCCACGGGGATTCGGGCAGGGTGAAGGTGAAGGCCTGTCCAACGATTCCATGGGCGTTATCGAAGGTGCCGGTCTCCCAGAAGTAGGACTCGGGGCTCCCAGCCGTGTTCTCGTAGATCTCGATCCAATACGTGCCCGCGCCGAGCGCCGGCGGGGTCGGGAACATGTACTCATGTCGCCACTCATGCACGCCGAATAGCATGGCGCCGGTCTGCGCCTTCGGTACGTCCACGCAACTCCATCGGAAGAGCTCAGTGCTTGGCAACGGCGCGGCTGCCCCATTTGCGTAGATGACGATTTCGATGCAACTCGGGTTGAGCGCAATATCGTCGGGGAAGTACCCGCCCCACCACCTCACGCCTTGGAGGGTCTCGCTCCCGTCCAGGATGAACTGCTCTGCGAGCAGCTGCAGGCCTCCCGCACCGCCGGCACAGAAGTCGCAGTCAACGTCGGAGAAGATTCCGTTCAGTTGGTTCGGGGGCTGGAAGATGCAGGGTCCACACGACCCGCAGTCGGCCAGGCAGGTGGCGCAGTCTTCGCCGTTGCCCGGTTCGCAGTCACCGTTTCCGCACGCCGGGAAGCACACGCCGTCGATGCAGTTCTCGCCGACCGCGCAGGAGCAATCGAGTGCACAGCTCGTGCAGTTCTCGTTGAATTGTGTATCGCAAACGCCGTTCCCGCAGCAATCGCCGCAGTCCTCGGGGCACGTGTCGCACGTCTCACCCTGACCGGGCTGGCAATCGCCGTTGCCGCACGCAACATCACAGACGCAGTTCGGGTCGGCAACGGCTGCGTCGGCGCAGAGAGGGTCCCATTCGGTGTCGCAACAGAAAGCATCGCCGGCGCAAACCGATTGGCAACATGCGGCGACGGCGCATCCCGGTGTAGTATTGGCTGCGCAGCAGTCGCCGGCGTTGGGCTGGCCGCAGGCACAGGTGCCGGTCGTGCAGTTCGGGTCGGCGGCGGCCTCGTTTGCGCAGGTAGTGTCCCATTGGGTATTGCAGCAGAAAGGATCGGCGCCGCACACCGAATCACAGCAGGCCCCATCATTGCACCCCGGCGTTCCGTTGGCCTGGCAGCAGTCGCCGGCCTGGGCATCTCCGCATACACCGGCGCTCGTGCCGCAAATGTGCAGCGACCAGCCTTGCAGCGATCCGGTGTCCGCGCCCGCGTTGTCGTTGACCGTGATCGTCCAGTTTCCAGCCGGGTCCATGCCGTCGAACGCGCTCAAGGGGAACTCGGGAATGTAGTTCGGCGGCGAAGTCAACCCGGTAATGCACTGGTCGTTGATGAGCCCGCCGACACCCTCGTCATCGAGAATGATGCCCACCAGGTTGGAGGCGTTGCAGCCACAGCAACCGATTGCATCGCAGGCCAGACCGCTGCTGTCACCCATTCGCTGGATCAGCCTCGCGGTCACGCCACCATGCGATACGGTCGCGCAAAGGTCGCCCACATAGGTATGGGCGATCGCCAAGTCCACGTTGACGTCTGTGACGGTCCCGGTGTCGGGCACGACGATCGTGTGCGAAACGCCGTTGGTGGAATTGTCGGGTATGGGCAAACCGAGGGCGGTGGCTTGGTAAACGGAGACGTTCGGGCATTCGAGTCCGCCCGTGACACAAACCGTGTAGTCCTCGATCTCACCGAAGGAAGTACTGGGCGCGCACGGGTCCGTCGGATCAGCATTGTACTGCTCAATCACGCGCATCCGGGTGCAGCCGGGGGCTGCGCTCGACGGCACTGTGATCGGCAGCGACAGCGATACGTCGACGCCACTCCCGAGGTAGTAACTCTCGCCCGCCTCGAACGTATTACTCTGGTCCCAGTCGATCCACGCGCGAACATGCTGTGTCCACTGGCCTTCCGAGCACACCGACACAAACAGCGTATGCGTTTGGCCCGGGGACACGACCGTCGACATGGCGGTGTAATCGCCATAACTGCATCCGTTGTTCTCGGAGCCGGTTGGGTTGTCGATTGTGTTGAACTCGACGAACGTGATCCAGTCGTCTGGGCTGCCACCGCTCTCGCAGACCGTTCGGTTGCCCGCGTTCGTGAAGCAGTTCGGACAGTACTTCTCACCCGCCGCGAGCCACCCCGTCATCACGTCGTTAACCCAGCAATGGAAGCGCCCCGACTGTTGCAAGCTGAACTCGGTGTAGCACGAGTCCGGCGCGTAGCCCATGTAGTTCTGCGGATCGGTCGCGCCCCACGGGAACGTGTCGAGACAAGCGTCGGTTCCCCCGGGAGGGCTGCAAGTGAAGTTGACGGGCGTCGAAGCGGTGTCGCTGCACATGTCGCCGGTGATATCGCCGTCGACGCCGTTGGCCAGTTCGTAACAGGTGCAATCACACGGGATGAAATCGGCGTAACAGGGCTCGCCGACGAACTCGGAGACGCCGTGATGCGTATGCCACAACCCGATGTTGTGCCCCATCTCGTGCGTCATGGTCTTGTCGCCGGCACCGAACCAAGAGTCGTCGACGACGATGCCGCCCGTTGCGGTCAGTGCGTCCGCATCCCACGGAAACGTCCCCCACCCCAGCCAGCCGTCCAGCACGTTGACCACGTAGACGTTGCACTGCGTGGCGGGGCTCTCGGCGTAGGTCGTCCGCATCGGCACGTCATCCGGAACCTCCGAATACTGGCGGTACGCGGAGTTATTGTGAAACGTCGTCGTGTGTGTGAATTGGACTCGATACGGAGCGAAATCGGAGTTCATCTGCACGATTTGCGCGTTCGCATCGGCTGCGGTCGCCGCGCAGTTCGTCCCGTCATCGTTACAGAACACGTGGAAGCGCACGCGGATCGTCTTGACGGGCGTCATACCGTCGGGAATATACGCATCGCGCAGGGCGGGTTCACCACACTGGCCCTCGGCACATACCGGGAGGGTAAGGTCCGCGCCCTGACCGGTTCTTCGAGTCTCCGTGCGGCACCAGCTGGCGGGTCTCTGCGCCCTGGAGGTCCCGACATCTTCCGCATCCTCCATCGGGGCATCCTGCACGCGCACGCCCGAACGCGGTGGTCCAGCGCCTTCGCTGATGGCGGCGGTCGCCGCGCCGCTGCGCGTCTGCGTGGACGCCGAGGCCGGGGCGGGTTGGTCGGACAGCCTGGCCGTCCGCAGCTCCGCTTGCTCGGCGACCGGCTGATCTACGGCGCCAACAACGGCCTTCGTCTCGGAGTTCTGGGCATGCCCCACCATCGCCGCCAAACCAATAGCCACAACGGTCAATCCGCACACCGACAACAACTTTGTAGACATCACTTGCCCTCCAGGCAGGTGGACACGAACGTGCCCAGTATGTTCACGGCTCGTTTGCAGGGACGGGGCAGAGCGTTGGCGAACCGGTGGCTGGCGAATCTGGAACCAACCCCGACTCCGAGAGAAGTCACGCCGTAAACAACGCGCACGCCATTCACGCTCCGCTCATGCACATAGAAGCCCCCCGACACGCCCTGGATCCGCAATCGTGCATCCCCCGCCTCAAGGGAATCCGGACGCGTTTCGGCTTTCCAATTGCAACATTGTATCAAACCGGACACCTTTTAGTAGATGAACGGCCACTTTTTTTTTGATTTGTCCACCGCCCGCACCATGGCGAAGCGATCTGGGGGAACGCGCAGATCAGGAAAAGGCGCGGTGAGCGGCCTATCCGCCGCATCGGACCGCAGCCGAGACCGAAAGGGCTGACGGTGCGCGAGGGAGCATAGGATCGTTGTCCCGCCGGTAAGTCCGTAATCCTTGTTAACAAACGACTTACAGTTCGGCGTCGTCCACGCCTCCGCAACGCTCTCGACCTGTAATCTGGGGGATTGAACGACCGGTATGCGATTAAGGAGGTGCACTTGCAGTCCGCGCCACTGCCCGCAGCGCCGATCCGGGGCCTGTTTGTCCCCAAAACGCGGTCGCGACGCCAGCCTATCCCCGATACGGTGCCCGTGCGGCGTTTCGAGACAAGGGCGCCTTCGTTCCCCCAAACGGGGCTCCCGGGGTTGGGAATGTCGAGAACCCGGGTGAGCGGTTCGCGTCACTCGCACCGTGGCCGTTCTAGCGAATTGCAGTCGCGGCCACCGCGATCGGCGTGCCCACCAAGCGCCTCGTCGCGCTGTCCGATATGCGGGAGCGCCAGTTCCGGCCTCCGCTCGGCTCGATGCTCAGAGTGCGGAATGCGATGCTCGCTTGATGACCTCGAATGCTCCGCGCTTGACCATCCCGGTCACCTGCATCAGCGGCGCGTGCGCCCATCTGTCGATGCCATCGCGGCAAGGCATCGAGCCGCGAAGACACCGTCAGCGAGACTCCTCGCTGTGCTCGGAATGACGAGGGGCGCGTTGACAAGGCCGACGGAGGCGCGACCCGTGTGCGCCGACGGGATTTTCCTCCCAGAATTGGATGCCCGCCGCGTCGGTCGTGATGGCCGAAGCTATTGCCACGCGGGCGTCTGACCGGTATACAACCGAGCCTTAAAATCGCGCGACAAACGCAGGCCGATGGGGATAAGGGAGCCCAAGACGTGCCCGAGAGGTTCAACCAAATACGCAACGCGGACTACTCCGAAGGCGTCAAGCGCCCTCGCGGGTGGACGTGGTCAGCCGACCTCGCGTCGGTCACCGCTGAGTCGGTGGAGGCTGACGACGGTGCGTCGCGCGATATCGTGATAACGAGCGAGGACGAACAGGCGTCGGGGTTCTACACGCAGCGTGTGCGCTGCAAGGCGGAACACTGGTACCGCATCGAAGCGGTCATGACCTGTGCGTGTGAGACGGCGATCGACGACGGCGGTGCGATGCTGTGCGTTCGGCCGTTGATTGAGGGTGAGGAGACTGGACCCGTCCGCCTCGCGGTGGTTACGCGATCGGTCGGCCCGGAAACGCTGCGAGGGTATTACCGCGTCCCCGAAGGGGCGAAGGCGTTCGAGGTCGGCGTGGGAGTGGCTGGAGCAACGGGCGAGGTCCGTCTTCATTCGGCGTTGGTGATCCCCAACATCGAACCGGATGTCGCCAGCAACCCGCTCGCCCTGCCTCCGCCGCCGTACACGTACGCGGCGCCGCGAAAGGTCCGGCGTATTTGCGTTTGTGATGACAAGGCGGAAAACCGGCCGCTGGTGGCGATGCTTCGTACGCGGTTCAGGAAAGCACTGGTCGAGCATCACCGGACGGACCAACTCCCGCTGAGCACGCTGCAGGCAGACGCGCTGATTGTCGCCGGGTCCAAGCCGCCTGCGGGAATGCGATCTCTTTCGGCGCTCGAACGGGAGGGGGCGAATCGCCTGGTGATCGTCTCCCTTGAGGCGTTCGCCAAGATCGTCGGCGGTGATTTGAAGGTGCGCGCCGTCGACCAGCCCGACGATCCGATTCACGCGAAGGTAGTCTGGGCGAATTTCATCACGCGCGGCTTCGCTCTGCGTGACGCGATCCCCTGGACCTCGCCGTCGAGCGACCGGCGCGTTTTCCGCCAGCGCCACATCCGGCGCGGCGCGACCGTGACCCGGCTTCGGAAAACGCACGGATACGAGACCATCCTCGAGTCTGAAACCGATTCCGATTCCACATCGGACCACCCGATCTGCCTCTACAAGGAGATCGCCGGCGGCGGCGTTGTCATCCTCGATACCGACGCGGTCGAGACCCTACCCACGACCCAGGACGAAACGGGACTGGCAGCACTGATGCTCTTGAACATGCTCGGTGTCGATCAGGCTGCGGTGGGGCAGTACACGGTACCCGTCGACACCGAGAATGCGTGGTACCGCCTACTGAGGGAATTTGCGGAACGCTACGCGGCGGTCCGCCTGAGCGGTGCCGATCGGTGCGACATGATGCTCGAGGTCGGTGCGAGCCAAGAGACGTTCGGATTGTCGCCGGCGCCACGGCCGGTGCTCTTGATCCGCACCGGACTGACCGGTGACGATTTCGCGGGCATGTACGGCTGCATGACGTACCTCAAGCACCTGGTTCGCAACGCGCCCTACGAGACCCCTTTCGCGCGGGACCTATTGGGGGGCTTTCGATTAGCATGGGTTCCTCTTTGCGCGCCGTATGGCGTAGCGTCGTCGCACGAAGCAGCGGGCGCGATGACCGGCGAGTTTCAATCCGGTTCGATCGCGGCGGTCGTCGACGTCACCGACACATCGAGACGATCGCTACGAATCGCCTACGGCGCGTCGAACGCGGCCTACAAGCGTCATGCCGACTTGCTCCCGCAGCTAGCCGAGTGTTTCGCCGCTGGACGGTTCTTCTACCGCGCGGTCGATGACGGCGAGGCGCTATCGCGCCGGGACACGCTGAGATGGCGCCAGGAGAATCTCCTCCCGACCGTCGAACTCGATCCGGAATCGTTTGACTCGGAGTTTCATCGCGCGGCCGCCGACGCCGGAGCGAATCTGATCCGCGTCGAAATCCCCGGTTCCAGCCGGGATTTCATCTGCAATTCGATCTGGCGCACCGATCAAGTCGCGAGCACACTGGAGCACGTCATAGGCGCGCACTACGGCATCCTGGCGGCCAACCGCACAGCCAATCGTGTCGTGTTCGACGGGCACCCGCCGCTCGCACCGGGGCAGGGTGTCGCCCAGCGCGGCAACGACCATCTCAACAAACACGCGGGGTAGAAACCGGTGACCGCGCGGTTCGCCGTGTTCGGACGATCTTCCTGGACCTTTGTGGGCGATAGGTGGATTCGCGCCGAGACGGCTGGGGATCTGTGACAATTGTGTGGATAGTGCGGATCGCGGGGCGGGCTATGCGCATAGAAGAGGCAGTGTCCATGCTCTCTCTGCCAGACACTGCCTCTCAACCCAGGCTTGGTTGCCGATGGTGCCCAAGCGCGACGAGGATCGTCGCTTCTCTCTCTCTCTCCGAGTCTCTCTCTCCGAGCCTCTCTCTCCGAGCCTCTCTCTCTCAAGACCCTTCGAGCGGCACTCTCTCTCTCAGAAGTGCCCGAAGGGGGCGCACCAACCACACAACGGCCACAGGCTAGAACCCTGTAGTAGTGCGATCAGAAGCAATCAACCAGTTTTCAGAGGGGGCGAAACACTGCTCAACAAAGGGGTGAACCCTACATCTCTCCCGAGGGCAACCAGCGCTCTCCCTACTCCTCAAACTCCCATGACACGTGAGCATAGCAGACCGGGTGGTTGGATTCAAGTGGAAGGGAGAAGTTTTGTCGTCAATTTGAAGGAAATCTCGCGCGTTTTCGGACCCAAGGGACCGCTCGACGGGGGAGACCCGCAATCGCGAGCCATCTCGCCGGGCGAGCGCTAATCAGAACCGAAGGCCAATCGCGAATGCTCAGCACGTCCATTGGAAGCGGCGCCGGTTCTCACAACGTCGTGGCGCGACAGAACGTGCCGAGCGACAAACCCCTGGATGAACCCCTTGCTCGTGCAATCGGTGTGCGAACCGGTCCACCCGGAGGGGATGAATCGCGGCGTCCAGGCGACGTTGACCACGCGCCCGGGCATGCCCGTCGGTGTTTTGAGCCCAACCGACCCGGCGGACTCCACACCGCGTTTTCCGTCAATGGTTCCGATCACGTTGACCCCGCCCAGGATCAGGTCGTGCTCGGAGTGGTACGTGAAGATCCTGCCGGTCATGTTCGCCAGCGCCCGGCTTGCGTCGTAGTCATGAGAGAGCGACGATCCCAAGAGCACCAGGTTCTTGATCTTGGTTCCGGCGTCGAGTTGCTCGACCGCCCAGACCGCAACGCCGGTTCCGGCCGAGAGCGCGATGATATTAAGCTCGTTGTCCGGAAAACGCCGACGGTAGTCCTTGATCCGGTCCGCGAGGGCTATGGCGCGCAATTTGGCGCCGGGGATATTCAACTGATCGATGAGCGGATTGAGCGACGTGGTCCACACGTATATCTCGACGTCACCACGATAGCCGGCGTCCCTCAAGCCGCTCGGAACCGTTGAAGCGCCGAAGCCCCAGTTACCGGCGCCGTCGAGGTAAAAGGTCTTGCCGAACTTCTCGGCTGTTCGCTCGGGCGTCGCGCAGCCTGACATCCCCATCAGGAGTGCCACGGTGAGACATCGGATGCATGCGTTTCGGATCATTCGCTTCCAATCGGACAGGAATCGCCGGCGGCATTAGTGAGTTCGCCCGACCCCTGACACGTCGCTTAGCAGAGTCTACGCGCGCGTGCCGACGGGTCAAGCCGCCGGTCGCCCCCCCGAGGCGGTCCACCCGCGCGGGTCAGCCGCCGCCGAACGCGCTCTGAAAGGCTCCGAAATCGAGCACGTCGGCGTCGGTGTCCCCGTCGAAGTCCATCATTTCGCATCCCGGCGGTAGCGACCCCGGCGATGGACCCGACCCACATGATTCAAACACGGCAAAATCCGACAGGTCAATCGACCCGTCACCGTCCACATCTCCAAGACGCTCGGGGGGATATGCGTGCCAAACCCGATTGGTCGGCAGGTGGGTCAACACCCGACTG
>JAJDDS010000565.1 GCA_029260195.1 Phycisphaerae bacterium | reverse complement strand
CTGAGTAAGAGTACCGATAGAATCGCGACTTTGACCGCCACCACCGCGCGGCGTCGTTCGGGGTACTGTGTGCGATGGCTCGGGTTTCCTTGTGTGGACATGGTCTTACTCCCCTAAGTCTGGAAGTTCCTCCCGCTGACGGTCCCGCGCGCGCCGCGCGCGAGCCCCCCGATCGAGAGCGCCGGCGTCCACCGGCGCACTGGTGCGGGATGCCTGGGGGGAACTTGGCTTGGTTTCCTTTGTCCCGGACGGCGCCTGCGCCGGCTCCGTCCCCGTTTGAAACTTCGCCTCGGATTCCTCGCCGCCTTGAAGCACCTTGACAACGTTGAACACCGGCTGCGGCGGCGCGGCGACCACCGGCGTAACCGTGGCGAGGATCTCTTTTCCCTCCGCGTCTGGGTTCAAGAAATCGAGGTCCGCCTCCGCCAAAGGCGTGTCGTCTCCGTACGCCCGCGCGAGAAGGCGAATGTCGCCGTTCAACTCTGCCATACTCAGCAGTTGCGCGTCGTCGGGTGGTAGCAGAAGTTGCACCGCGGTCATCCCACCGGTCGCCCGGCGCGCCGGCGTCGCCCGCTTGGCCTTCTTGTTCTTGGGATCCTCACTTTGCTCGGTCCCTGGAATCGGCATCCCCGGGCGGCGATTGCCCACCGAAAACACCTCCACGTTGCCCAAAATCGGCTTCGGAACCCGCGGCTCCGACGCCCGACGGTCCTTCGCGGCGAAGAGCACGTCCACGTGGTCGCCGGGTGACAGGTCCTGCACCGTGTGTGCGTCCACCCGCACCGAGATGGACCGCAACCCCTTCGGGATCTGATGCTGTGCTCCCGGCGGCGTACCCTCAGGCGCCAACATTCCCGGCAGAAGCGGGGTCCCAGCCACGATTCGCATCGCACTCACTCGGCCGGCTGCCGCCAACTTCTCGCGGAGCGCGCTCTTCAGCGGGTTCGATGCGGCAACGCGGACTTCGCCCAGCATGTCATCCGAGATCTCGACCGCGTACGGGATCTCCGATGTCGCCACCACCATCGAAACGTACTCGATCGGCGCGGCGGAATTCCGTTTCGACGACTCAAACGCCGTCAGAAGTGAGTACAGAGCGAAAACGCCGACGCCAAGCCCGACGATCAACGGAACCAACACTGATGTTCTCATGTTTCAAGCCCCAATGCGCGACGCACTCCGTCCGCCGCCGCCAACCTACTTGTAGTTCGTGCATGTCGAGCTCAGCACCAGCGACTCCGACATAAACCCGCTGAAAATCGCCACCTCACTGTACGGGATCGACACGCTAACCGTGATTACGATGTCCGGCGGTGACGTGATCTCCGCCGAAATGGACATTGCATACTGACCCATGCCCGAGTTGTCCAACGCGTCCTGCGCCCGCGCGACCAGCAACTCCTCCGTTGCGTTCGGCGTCACCACCCCGACCCGAGCAGCCTGTGTCGCGGCGTTGATCATATTATAGCGGACGAACATGACGTGCCCGAACTCGATGATCCCGAACAGGAGCAGCATCAAGATCGGTAGCACGATCGCCATTTCGACGATGGCTGTTCCACGGCGCAACCGAGGTCCCATGCATCCGGCGCAACGTCTCGATCTCATAGCAACACCGCCCATTCAAGAACCCGGCCCCCGAGAATCGCGAGGGACCCAATTGTCAACGGGATTCCGTAGGGAAGCAACGTCGTACTCGCCCCAAAGCTCTTGGTCGAGCCGAAGTCGCTGAACGCCGTGTCCATCCGCGCGAATTTTGTCACAATGATACCCAAATTGGCGCGCGCCTGCGCAAATCTACCACTCAGAAGAATCAGCACGATCCCCATCACTGCTCCGATCGCCATGCCCGTCGCGCAGCCGAGGAACGCCAGCCACGGTCCGAACCACGCGCCGATGGCTGCCATCAGCTTGACATCACCCGCCCCCATCCCGTTCATCGCCCACGGAACGATCAGCATGCCGAAGCCCACGGCCAACCCGCACAGCGCATCCCCAAGCCCCCCCCATCCGGCGTAGGCACACTGCGCAATGATCCCGAGCGTGGCCAGCAAGCCGTTCAACCAGTTTGGCACCCGACGCTCACGATAGTCGATTACCGATGCGTAGATCGTGCCCACCGGGACCACGACCGCCGCCAGCAGCCAGTAGTTTTCGGGTAGGATCGCATTCATGGCTGTCATCTTCCCAGAATCGGTCCGCGCGCAATCCTACCAGGAATTGCACGAGAATCCGAGTTTTTCAAGTGAAACGAGTCTCGAAGGCGAAGAAGAAGAAGCGGTGGCTCCGACAGACGCGACGGAGCCACCGCGCGACGAATCAGACTACGGCATTTGCGTCTCAACCGATTCAAAGGCACTCTTGACCTTCGGACCCAGCAGCGCGATCGTGCCGATCGCAACGGCGACGATCAGCGCCAACATGACGGCGTATTCGACCGTCGTGGGACCGTCCTCGCTTTTGAGGAATTCTCTGGCTTTGGCCATCATTGTGTTCATAGTGAAAACCCTTTCTGTGGGATGGGCACGTTGTGCGCCACCCATATTCAAAAGTCTACGCCAGTCGCGGTACGTTCCGCGGAGACGCGACATCACACCTGCAATTGGCCCCTCCACCGATCCAAGAAGACGGGATTAGAACCGCGACGGATTCTACCGCCACGGACGCGCGGTTGCAAGGCGAATCCGGCTCGCCTGATCGATTATAACTCCTTCCCGCATCAACGGTAACGATCATCCGGTTGCTCCGCTTAGGCGGCGCGGAATGACCGAACACAAGACGAACATCACGTCGCGCGACGTCTACGTTGGCGTCACCCATCGCGCTGTCGACCCTGTCGTAACTGCTTGCGAATCCAGATGATGCGTTCAATCCTTCGTGAATCATGGCCGCTCGTACTGCATTCGCGTCGTCGTACACCGGCGTCCGGGAGTGTTGTGTTTTCCGTGTGTCCGAAGCCATGAGCCCAACTCCACATTCCCGTTTCCGCCATGCCCTGTTGGCAAGTCCCGTTCCGAACCTTCCGAACGCGACGGTCTCGGATTGTAACCTTATGCGGCGACTGAAGTTACAGCTAATATCGTCGCCAGGACAACGCTCTGACGCCAGTTTCTATGGGGCGATATTGCCCAATCGCGTTCCATCTTCCTGTCTACGCCGCGCTCTTCTGCGCACATCCCGGCCGTTGCATCCAAGCAAGATCTAGCCAACGAGGCAGATTCGCCGGGATTTGTTCGCTGGCCCAGGTGCGATTTGGTTGACGGTGGGCTGACCGCCAATCTGCGGAAGATGGCCCTACGCCCGCCCGACGCGGTGCCGCTGAGCGCGACGTTGGCGGGCAAGCGCTTCGCGCTTTTCCGCAGGCACGAGCGCAGCCACGGGCATGGAATCGCTCGTGGAAGTGGACTACTGTCTGCACTGTCATAGCGACGCGCGGCGTGACGTGCGTGTGCGTGCATTGCGCATCATCACCCGGGTCGTCGTTCCGGGTGCGGGTCAAGACGGTGTCAACGCTGGACACCGACCGCGACGAGTTGACGTGTTACGAACTGGACTGAAACATGGCCGCGCCGGGCAAACGATCGGGGAGAATACCGCTGGGTCCGATCGCGGTCAGCGCGATCATCGTGCTGATCGGCGGCTATGCGCTGCGCAGGCCGCCCATCGTCGTGGGTGACGCAGCCGGCGCGTTTAGCGATCCACCCGAGCCGGGCGTAGTGCGGGTGCTGAGTTGGAATCTCGCAGAGGCATCGACGTCGGGGGCTAATTGGATCGAACGGGTCGGGTCGGTGATGAACGAGTTGTCGCCGGGGGTCGTGTTTCTGCAGGACGCGCCGCGCCGAGAGTCGGCGGAGGGGATCGCTCATGTTCTGTCGGGTGGGTGGCGACTGGCGACGGCTCGGCAGGACAAAAGTGGGGGCGGATTTGTGGCAGTGTTGGTTCGGGAAGATCACGGCCCGGTGAGCCGGGAACTGCATCGGGTGAGCGGGAGTCGGACAGGCGTCGTTTATCGGGCAGTGCTTGACGGTGGCCTCCCGGCGACGTTCCTGAGTCTGCGCGGCAGCGACAGCGCGGCGGAGCGCCAGCCGACGGTGGAGTCGCTGTCTAATCGAATTGACCCGAGCGGGAAAGGACTTGTCGTAGTTTCCGGATACCTCCACGAGTACGGAAGCGATTGCACTCGTCGCGGCGGCGCGGAGGACGAGTGCGCGCGGGACTTGGCGCTCCGGGCGATAATGCTGAAACGGTACACCGATTGCGTCGGAGCCTCTCGCGGCGCTGCGGCTGCGCCGGCGCTGTATGTCAGCCCGAAGACGGTGGCCACTTTGAGGTCGGCGGTGGTGTCGGGAGCGTCACCGGGGTGGACGGACGGGGGGGCCGTGGTCGCGGACCTTCGCCCGTAGGCGTCGTCACGGAACATGTGCGCGGATTTCGATGGCGACGATGCTGGCGTCGCGTGTTTACGAAGCTTCTCCGGGGCCTGCGCGGACGCGTCAGCTGGGTCGAATGGCGCGAAATCGCTGGGCGAACGGGGCGAATCCGCGAGGGCAGCGATCTTCAATCGTCGCGAGGTTCGCGCGATCGGAAGTGTCGGCGTACCTCTCGGTTTGGGAGACGTCTTTCTCCGATCCGGCAAGCAGATCGCGGGAAACCGGGAGGACTCCGGCGGCAGTCACCTGTTTCTGATTGCCGGCGGCGGATCCACAAGTTCCAAAGCCATACCGCCCCTCTTGCCGCCCGTGATGATTCCAAGGCTGTCCGTATCTTTCGCCCAACCAAACGCGGAAAGTGATGGGAGATTTCCGATCTGCCTTGAGTACAAGACGTGACCGTGCATGTCGACTATAAGTACGGTTGGACGCTCGTCCTCGTTCGTGATCGGTACGGTCGCGAATGCCGCGAAAGACTGCGAGTGGGCAATCGTTGATGCGAATGCGTTGGATTTTTTGTTCGAGAGAAACCTAATGACTTCACCATTCGGAGCGATACGTGCAATACGCCAAGGATGTCCGCCGTATTGGCAACTGATTTCATTCCTCAATTCAATGGGTTTCAAGTATGCCACGGCGTGGTGAGTTATGTCCTTGCGATCGACAACAGTCTTGGGCGATCCCGGAAGCCCCGTTTCACACAGTCGTAGGTTTCCGTCACTGGCCACAAAGAGGTTCTCCTCCCAAAAAGTTACTGAGCGAACGAGCCTACGTGTCCGAAATCGCGCAAGATCGCCTGAATCCACTGGTTTTCGGCAAACTCGGGCCTCGGGGAGCCCGTCCGCAGTCCTAGACGGGGCTGGTGTGTTAAGTCGCCGTGGCACAAGCGGTTGGGATCCGGGTTGCGCCAGTAACTTTTTGGGAGGAGAACCATATTTCAATGACCTCGAAACCTCTTACGATCGCTAACGTTGGGGGATCGAGGCGATGGGCCAGAGACGGAAAAGGAGTCGAGCAGTCTTTGGTCTCCTACCGGGGCACGTCCAGGTGGCCGAACGTCGCCCGCTCCGGAAATGTGAAGCAGCGCCATGTCTGGTGATCATACACAACTCCTGCATTCAACGCCATCCTCATCGACCGGCTTCCCGAATCAATCTTCGGTTCTCAAGTTCGCGTGTTGAGAGTGGCGAGGGCGTCTAGCAAGGTCGCCGACGGGACGTCGGACCGGAGGAGGGGACGCCCCAGGTCCTCAAGCAAGACGAAACGCACGGCGCCGGCGGCGGCTTTTTTGTCGCGGGCGAGCATTGAGTGGACAGTTTCAACATCGATGGGTTCGCTCGGGCGTGTCGGCAATCCATAGTCGTTGAGCATTTTGACAATGCGTCCGCGCGTTTCGGAGGCTAACAGCCCCATCGATTCCGACAGTTGACAGGCGGCTGCCATTCCTATGGCGACGCATTCACCGTGGCGATAGCGGTAGTCGGCGAGACTCTCGATGGCGTGGCCAACGGTGTGGCCGAAGTTGAGCATGGCGCGCGTGCCGGACAGGTCTCGCTCGTCGCGGGCAACGTGGTCGGCTTTGATCTGAATGTTGCGGTGGATCAGTGACGCGAGTGCGTCGTCGTTTCGGGCGAGGACATCGGCGACATTGGCTTCGTGCCACTGAGTGAATGATTCGCCGGTAATGACGGCGTGCTTGATCGACTCCGCCAATCCAGCCACCAGGTCTCTTTGGGAGAGGGTACGGAGGGAGTCGGTGTCGATCACCACCAGACGGGGGTGATGGAAGAGTCCGACCATGTTCTTCCCACCCGCGAAGTTGACGGCTGTCTTCCCGCCGATGGCTGCGTCAACGTGGGCTTCGAGCGTGGTGGGGCAGAGCACGCTGGCGACACCCCGACACCACGTCCCCGCGACAAATCCGGCGAGGTCGGTGACCATGCCACCGCCGACGGCGACAACCAGGCCGTCGCGTCCGACGTTTGCCTTCGCCAGTTGGGCATAGAGATGTTCGGCTGACTTGAGCGACTTCGTGGCGTCCCCGGGGGGGAGCGTAACCAGGTTCGCGGCGATTCCGGCTTCGTTCAGCCCGCATTGGACGGGCTCGGCGTAATCATCGCGGAGGTTCTCGTCGGTCACGATCAGCCCCCGTCCGGCGCCGGTAAGGCTCTGCGCCAGATGGCCGATGTCGTCGATAATGTCGCTGCCGATGACGACTCGCGTGGAGCCGCCCTGGAATTCGAGGATTTCGTCCCGCCTGATTCCCATTTGAGGAGCGTACGCGATCGCCCCGATAGTGCACGGCACGATTCTGGAAAAAGTGAGGAATCCTCTTCGGGCGTCTCGCCGTTCGCGTCACTCTGTGAATTCTGCACTTGTAGTGTCATGGAACGGCACCAAGATCCCGCGTCGAGCGTCGGCGGCGACACTCGCGGCTGCGGCAGAGATGTGTGTCCGAGATTCGTGCGACCCTGGCCTATCGTCCTATAAGAATGCTGAGTTTACCGTTTCACAGTGGTGCGGGTGGTTTTCCGTGGGTGGCGGCAGAAAGACGAAACCTGTCCGCAATTGATACGTAGTAGGTTATGGGCGAAGGGCTCGGGCCGTGCCAAGCGGCGTCTCTTCTGTGATTAAGTCGTGTAATGGCAGTTACTTACAGCAGGTTGGCGGTTGCCTGCGTTGCGTCGGGTGGGTTGCGGTGCGATTGACGAACTCGTGAAGGTCTGATAGAATTCGAGTCATGGCAAGGGCAACGGCTATACGAAAGAAACCCGCGACGCGCAAAACCGGTGCAAGCGGCACAATCCGTACGTTCCGGTCAGCGATTAATCATCTCAATACCGCTGTAAACTTCGAGCGGACACCCCGAGCGGCTGAGGCTGCCGGGGGGTACACTCTGGGTCGAATGCAGCGTCTTCTGAAGGCGTTGGACCACCCCGAGCGATCGTTCAAGAGCGTTCATATCGTCGGCTCGAAGGGCAAGGGCAGCACGGTCGCGATGCTGGAAGGGATGCTCCGGAATTGCGGGATGAGGGTCGGCGTGTACACATCGCCGCACATCCTGACGGTTCGGGAGCGGATAACGGTGGGCGGGAAGCAGATATCCGAGGGCATGTTCGTCAAGCTGATGAACATGGTTGCGTGCGCCGCCACGAAGCCTCGGGTCGGCGATCCGACCTACTTCGAGCTTCTGACCGCGATCGCATTTTTGCATTTTTCGAACGAAGAGGTTGATGTCGCGGTTGTCGAAGCCGGGCTCGGCGGGCGTCTGGACGCGACCAACGTCCTCAAGCCCGAAGCCATCGGTGTGACGAGTATCAGCATCGACCACACGCTGCAACTTGGGACGACGCTGGAGTCCATCGCGACGGAGAAGGCGGGCGTGTTCAAATCCGGCGTCCCGATCAGTTGTTCGCCACAGCGGCCTAGTGTTGAGCGTGTTCTGCGTCGCGCAGCCAGCGAGGCCAATAGTGTTATGCGGATCACGGGTCGGGACGTTGGTTTCAGCTCGCGGTTCGAGTCCACACGCGGGATTGGTCCACACACGCGGATCTGCGTAACGACACCGACCAGCCACTTCGAGCACGTCCACGCACCGCTCCCGGGCGACCATCAGGCGCTCAACTGCGCGTTGGCGTTGGGTGTCCTCGACACGCTCAAGTCGCGGGGATTGCCAGTCGACGACCACAAAGCGGTCGACGGGCTTTCAAACGTTCGTCTCGCCGGGCGGATGGAGATCGTCTCCGATGCTCCGCGGGTGATGGTGGACGGCGCTCACAACGCCGCGAGCATTGACGCCCTGGTGCATGCGATCGGTCAGAACGTCCCCTATGACTCGATGGTGATCATTTTCGGATGTCAGAAGGACAAGGACTTTATCGGGATGCTCAACCGCATCCGTTTCGGCGCGGATAAGGTGATTTTCACCTCCACCGGGTCCCCGCGATCGATGGACCCGGTCGAACTTGGCGCCGCATTCGCCGAAATGTCGCCTAAGATGCATCAGGTGGCGGAGAGCCTCGAGGACGCGATGTCCATCGCACGTCGAGCGGTCACGCGCGACGATCTCATTTGCATTACCGGCTCCTTCTACCTCGTCGGGCACGCCAAGCGCTTGTTTGCCAAATAGAGCGGAATCCCCCAAACTCAGAGTCGAGCATAGCCGAGATGGAGACTGTCGACGGATCGTCGATGGTGCGCCGAACGGCACGCGGGTAAGTCCAGGGGATCGAAGATGAACGGCTTGCAGAACCAGCAAGAAGGGCAACTTGGCGTCTACCGAAACGGGCGTGTCGAGTTGGTGGCCGACGCCGCTTGGGCTGACGGAACCGAGGTTCTGGTTTGGGCGGCGCCGACGGTATCCGCCCAAGACGGAGTGATCTCCGGCGATGTCATCATCGCCGGATTCGGACTCGGTGGCCGATTCGTCGCGGACCTGCTCGAGACGAGCGACATACCGTATGTCGTCGTCGAGAGGAATTCCCAGACCGTCGAGACGCAACGAAACCTGGGGCGCCGTGTGATCGAGGGCGACGTGTCGGAATCATCGACGCTCCACGAAGCCGGTGTCGAATCGGCAGCCGCTCTGGCGTTGACCATTCCCGATGAGCAAGCGGTTCTTCGCGCCACGGAGCTGGCGCGCCAGCTTAATCGCGACGTGTACATCATCGCCCGCACGACTCATGCATCGTGCGGCATGAAAGCCAAACAGCTCGGAGCCAACGAGGTCATCAACGCCGAGCAACTAGCCGCGATGCTCTTCCACGAAAAACTCCGCGCCAAAATCGCCAGCGGCGGATTCGCCAACCAGCGAACACGCGCATGATCCACGTCCGCGATTTTGAGTCGCAGTCCGACAGACTGCCAGGCGAATCTGCCTGACAACGCCACGGGCGCTACTTGCTTTGCCCCATGGACTCGTTTTCGCGGCGTACCCAACTGAAGTGGTAGTCCTTGTCCTCAACGGTGTCGGCGAATCTGGTCATCTTGAGACGCCTCAATGTATCGCACATGACTGCTAGCTCGTTGGTCTCCTTGGTACCGACGCTTTTCGCGTAAGTGCCGGGGTGTGGTCCGTGGGGGATACCCATGGGGTGCATGCTGATTGATTGGGATTCGATGCCCTTGCGCGACGTGAAGTTGCCCTCGACGTAGTAGAGGATTTCGTCGCAGTCGGGTGCGGCATGTCCATAAGGGCAGGGGATCGCCCGCTCGTGCAAGTCGACCTTGCGAGGGATGAAGCTGCAAATGACGAAGCCATTGCCCGCGAAGGTGGTGTGAACCGTCGGCGGCAGGTGGACCAAACCGGTCTTGGGCTGATAGTCGTGGATGTTGAAGGCCACGGGGTACATGAAGCCGTCCCAACCGACGACTTCGTGTGGGAAGTGCTGGTACGTGTGGACGGTGAGCCGGTTGTCGCGTTTGATGACGAGTGGGTAGGGGCCTTCGCCGTGCTTAGTTTCGTCGAAGGTCAGCAGTGACTCCGGGAGGCGGAAGTCGCGATGGGTGTAAGGGGCGAACATGGTGAGTTGGCCGGAACGGTTTCGCCATTCGGCGGGTACGTCGATACAGCTCGAGGCTTCGAAGACGAGGAACGTGCCCTTTCCGCCCTCGGGGTGGATTCGGTAGGGGGTGACCTTGGGGATGATGACGTAGTCGTGTTTTCTGAAGGGGAGGGTACCGTAGATGGATTCGAGGACGCCGCCGCCGTCGTAGGCGAACCAGCACTCGTCGCCGTCGGCGTTTGAGAAGAAATCCTTGGCTGGATTGTTGGGCTTGCAGATGCCGACCTGGATGTCCTCGTTGACGAGCAGGGTTCGCCGGGCTGAGAGGAAGTCGCCCTCGACCCTGATGTCCTGGGTGCGCAGGTGCTGGCGGTGGAGCGGCTGGTCGTCGATGGTCACGAACGGTGCGAACCCGGGGATCGACATTGTCTCGACTTGGCTTTCGTCGGTTGGGGGTTTTCGGAAGTAGAGGATGCTGAACGGCCCACCGAAGCCATCGCGGGTGACGCACTGCTCCATGAGCAGCTTGTCGTTTTCATAGAACGTTGTGTGCGGTTTGGGCGGGACCTTGCCCAACTGGTGTCTGTGTATCATGACGAATCCCCTCCCTTAGAGGTTGCCGCGCAGGGCTTGTTCTCGCTCGATGGAGACGAACAACGCCTTGAAGTTTCCGATACCAAACCCGCGCGAGCCGTGACGTTCGATGACCTCGAAGAACAACGTGGGGCGGTCCTGCACCGGGGTGGTGAAGATCTGGAGCAGGTAGCCGTCGTCGTCCTTGTCCACGAGGATGCCGAGTTCCTGGAGTTTGTCCCAGTCCTCGCCGACGTCGCCGACGCGCTCGCGCATGTAGTCGTAGTACGTCTCGGGCACGCGGAGGAAGTCGATGTCGCGGTTGCGAAGTTCGGTGACCGTCCCGTAGATGTCGGCTGAGTTCATGGCGACGTGCTGCACGCCGGGTCCGTAATAGTAGTCGAGGTATTCGTCGATCTGGCTTTTTTTCTTGCCTTCGGCTGGCTCGTTGATGGGGAACTTGCACTTTCCGGTGCCGTTCTCCATGACCTTGCTCATGAGGGCGCTGTACTCGGTGCAGATGTCCTCGTCGGTGAAGGCGAGCAGGTTGGTGAAGCCCAAGACGTCTTCGTACCACTTTGCCCAGTAGTCCATCTCGCCGATGTAGACGTTCGTGACGATGTGGTCGACGGCTGCCAGCCCGACGGGGTCGGCTTGGCTTCTGGCGGCGATGGGTGCGAATCCGGGTGCGAATGCTCCGCGGTAGTTGTCTCGCTCGACGAAGCGGAAAACGGTGTCGCCGGCGTACTTGATCTCGCCGGTGACGACGGTTCCGTCGGCGTCTTCCACGGGGGTAGCTTCCTTGAGGACGGTGGCGCCGCGCGCCTTGGTTTCGCGCAGGGCGGCTTCGACGCTTGGGACGGCGAGTGCCATGGCTTTGACGCCGTCGCCGTGGAGGGCGCAGTGGCGGGTGACTTCGTGGTCGGGGGTGTAGGCGGACGTGAAGACGAAGGTCACGTTGCCCTGTTTCATGACGTAGCTGGCGGTGTCACGAGAACCGGACTCCAGGCTCCGTTTGGCGACGGGTTGGAATCCGAACGTTTTGTCGTAAAAGTGGGCAGCCTGCTTGGCGTTGCCGACGTAAAACTCGACGTGGTCGTACCCCTTGATGGGGAGGAAGTCATCGCCCATGGGACGAACTCCGGTTTCTTCACCAGTTTCCTACCGCCGGCCCCGGGTGAGGCGGGTTTCAGCGTCGGCGGATGTACAGACTCGACGGGGCGTGACAATTGGCCCGTATGACAAGCCCGTCATACTAACGCGCCGTGGGTGTTTACGCCAAATCGCTGGTTGGGGTTGCGGGGACCTGCGAACGGGAGGGCTGCCCATCGCTTGCGCTCAGGGCTCGGAGACGGGAGCGGCCCGGAGGAGAAGGGCACCTACCGTCCAAAGAGACGGAATAAGCCACAGAGGACACAGAGGTCACAGAGAAATCCTCGATGTCCCGTCTACGAGTCGAGGTTCGCCGAAGTTGAGGAGCAAGGCTCGATTCAGGTTGGTGGCTTTGAGGTAGGAAAGCGCCTGGGCCTTGGCGACCTCGGGCAAACGCTTGACCGATTTCAACTCGACCACGACTTGCCCCTCGACCAGCAGGTCCAACCGCTGGCCCTTGATAACGCGGTCTTTGTACACGCCGTCGACATTGACCTGCCTACTTGCGGCCATCCCGCGCAACAATAGCTCATGGCAGAGCGCCTCTTCGTAGATCCCCTCCAAGAGCCCCGGACCGAGCATTCGGTGCCCCACCACAGCGCCCCCATCAAGTCATCAGGCGGCGCGGTTCTTTCCCCCCTCCGTGCCCTCTGTGATCTCTGTGGCTCAAAATGCCAACGCGAGCGAATTCACCACGCTTGGACCCGTGTTCGTTGTCGCTCGATCCGCTTGGCGACCCGCGGATCGTCCCGCGACGGGGCGCAGGATGGGTCATCATCGCTCACGACGCCGTCACCCGCCGCCGTGCGAAAATCGTCGTCGCCCCGATCAGCAATAACATCACCATCACGACCAAGCCCCATTGGCCGACGGTGGGGACAGGGGGCACTTCACTCGCACACACATCGGCGCACGCGTTGAACGTGATGCCATTGATTTCAATCGGGATGCCCGGCTCCAAGGGTGTCGGAGGTCCATTAAGAATAATAGCGATGACTTTGCCCTTAGACGACGCAACTTGGAAGCCGGGTTGACCGTTGACCGTTACACGCGTGAGTAACTCGGCAACAACACCGGAGTAGGTTCCTATTGCCCCCACCATTGAATCACGCACGGCCGTCGCATCGTCACCACTCGATATGTTCGGTTGTGCGAAGTCGCCGATGCTCCCTTCGGCGTATACTCTTACTTGCATTAGCGCATCCGCAGTAGCCGAACCGCTCATGGTGACCGTAACATCGTTCGCGAACGCGGCTTGTGCTCCGAGAACGGCAAACAACGCGACGAATGCCATAACCAATGCTGATCGCTTCATGGTACTTCCTCCGATGCTGGTGTGACGGGCGAGGGGAACCGCGTCCCCTCCGTGTCCGACCATCGTAGCCACTTGGACACCGAAATCGAAGCTCATCACCAAGATATCCCGCCGAGAACCACCTCGAATGGACGATCCTCGATCGTCTCGTCGTCGTCGACAACTACCGGATCGTGCGCGAGTGAGTTATGCGCGGGTGGAGGCGCGGAGAAGGTGCTCGGCGATTTGGATGGCGTTTAGGGCTGCGCCTTTGCGGAGTTGGTCGCCACTGACGAACAGTTCAATGCCACGGCCGTTGGGGCGACTGATGTCTTGGCGGATGCGGCCGACTAGGACGTCGTCGATGCCGTCGGCTTCGATGGGCATGGGGAAGTGGGAGTGCTCGCGGTCGTCGACCAAACGGAGGCCGGGGGCGGACTGGATGATCTCGCGGATTTGATCCGGAGTGACTGGGGCGTGGAATTCGAGGTTGATGGATTCGCTGTGGGCGCGAAGGACGGGCACGCGGATGCAAGTGACAGCCACCGGCATCTCGGGCTCATGGAGGATCTTGCGGGTCTCAGCCACAACCTTGTTCTCCTCGCCGTTGTAGCCGTTGTCTGCGATGGGGCTGTCGTGGGCGAAGAGGTTGAAGGCGATGGGGTGCGGGAAGGCGCTGGGGTGGATTTCCTTGCCGTCGAGAACGTCGCGGGATTGCTGTTTGAGTTCCTCCATCGCGGCGATGCCGGCGCCGCTGGCGGCTTGGTAGGTGCTGACGACGATGCGTTTGACGGGGAAGGCGCGGTGAATCGGAGCCACGGCCATCAGGAGCATGATGGTGGTGCAGTTGGGGTTGGCGATGATGCCGTCGTGCGTGGCGATGTCAGCCGTGTTGATCTCGGGGATGACGAGGGGAGTGTCGTTGTCCATGCGGAAGGCGGACGAGTTGTCGACGACCACGCCGCCGGATTTGGCGACGCCGGGGGCGAACTCGCGGCTGACGGCGGCTCCGGCGCTGAAGACGGCAATGTCGACGCCGGTCAGGCGTTCAGCCGTGACCTCTTCGACGAGGATTTCGCGGTCTCCGACGGGGAGTTTCGCCCCGGCGCTACGCTTAGAGGCGAGAAGGGTGAGGCGATCAGCCGGGAATTTCCGCTGGTCGAAAAACTCGAGGAACTCTCGTCCGACGACGCCGGTGGCGCCCACGATCGCCAGGTGTTGTGACATCGTAACAGGCCCCGAAAAACGCCCCGAATCGGCTCGACTCATCCGCCAGGGTACACGTTAGGTGCGTCGTTCTCCACTGTCAACGCGACGCGAAATTCATGGGAGGTTCATCGGTCC
This sequence comes from Phycisphaerae bacterium, assembly GCA_029260195.1. Taxonomy (GTDB): domain Bacteria; phylum Planctomycetota; class Phycisphaerae; order UBA1845; family UBA1845; genus OFTM321. The sequence continues at coordinate 14,379 of JAJDDS010000565.1, read as the reverse complement.
AAGTCGCCCGTAAATCCATGTTTTTGAGGGGTTGACTGGCGTTTGGGGAGGCTGCTAGACTACCGCCCCGCTTGATTGGAGCGGGTGCTCTACGGCGCGTGTAACGGGCATGGCGCAGCCAACCGCTCGCGTCGGGTCTGATGGCCACTTGGATGGCTGGTCCGCCCTCAAAAAAACCTCCGCCATGGATTCGGCACTCGGGAATCGGTCTCAACTACGCGGCGGCGGTTGCGGGTTTCGGTCTCATCGGATGGTGGGTCGAGTCGACGTGGGATTGCCGACCTTGGGGCGTGTTGGTTGGTGTCGCGCTGGGGCTATTTGGCGCGACGTACAACCTCGTGCGTGAGTCGATGAGGGCGTTTGAGGAACATCGAGACGAACTCAAGTCGGTGCATCGGGAAGATCAACACGAAGAAGCGGACTCATGAATAAGCACTTGTTGAATCGCACTCCTACACACGAGTACGCAAGGTTGCTCGCCGTGGCCGGACTGGCCGCTTTGGTGATACTGGCTGTTGGGTACGTGCCGACGCTGCGCGCTGCCGGCCCAAGCGGCGTTCGCGCGATGTTCGCGGGCGTGGGCATGAGTTTCCTGGCTGGCGCGCTGGGTTCGATTCCGATCGCACTGGCGATGCACGGACCGAAAGACAAGGTACCGCCCGCCATCCTGGCGGGGACGTGCATTCGCTTCTTGGTGATTCTGCCGTTGGTGGCGATTTTCGTCGTCGCGGATCTGTTCGCGCGCGTCCCGTTGGTGTCGTGGGTGGCGATCAGCTACCTGTCGCTGCTGGCGGTTGACACGGTGTGTTCGGTGATGATGCTTCGCTCGGCGCGGGGAGTGAGTGAATGACGCACATTCTGGCAGCCTCCAATCCGTTGGACCACGTTTATCAGTGGATCTATCTGAAATCGGGCGAGGGGATGTTCGGATTCACGATCGTCTCGAACCACACCATCATGCAGATCATCGCGGCCCTTCTGCTGATCCTGCTGATGCCGCGCTTCGTGCGTTTGCGTAGCACGGGAGACACGGTTGGCGATCTGACCCCGCGCGGATTCGGCAACTTCGTCGAGTCGATCTGCAGCTATTTGCGGACGGAAGTGGCGAAGCCGATCCTCGGCGAGTACACGGACCGGTTCATTCCGTTCGTGTGGTCGGCGTTTTTCTATGTGCTGGCGGTGAATCTGCTCGGCTTGCTCCCTCTGGAGCCCGTGACGCGCGGGCTGACACGGAGCGTCTTCCCTGACGCGCACCACGGGATCGGCGGCTCTGCCACGGGGAACATCTGGGTCACGAGCACGCTTGCCGTCGTTACCATGGGCATGATCGTGGTGAACGGGTTGCGTATCGGCGGCATGCATTTCATCGCTCACTTTTGCCCGGGGCCGCTTTGGCTGGCTCCGCTGTTGGTGCCGGTTGAGGTCATCGGATTGGTTGCCAAGATCTTCGCATTGGCGGTTCGGTTGTTTGCCAACATGGTGGCTGGGCACGTCCTGCTTGCTGTGCTCGCGAGCTTCATCGCGGTGATGTATCACGCCTACGGCTGGCTCGGCGGGACGGGCGTGGGGATCGTGGTCGTCGTGGTGAGCGTCGCGTTCAATCTGCTTGAGTTGTTTGTCGCCTTCTTGCAGGCGTTTATTTTCACGTTTTTGACGGCGCTCTTCATCGGACAGGCCATTGTGTTTCATCACGACGGTCACGAGGAGGGCGCGCACTAGGTTTGAGGATTGATAACTCGCCATGCCCGTCAAGAAGCGGGGCGATCGGGTCATGAGGCGTGACTGCGATGGCGAGTCGAGTCGGTCGTTCGTCCCCGCCGAGCGACGGAGTGATAAAGGAAAAACTCTGATGAAGTTCAACAAGAATCTGGTTTTCGTATTGATGATGGTCGGCGGGATGATGCTGATGGCTGCCACGCCCGCGATGGCGCAAGACGATCAAGACGGCGGTGGTGGCGGCGCTTGGCTTGACAGCGTGGGCGCTAAGGCGATCGGCGGCGGGATCGGCGCGGGCCTGGTGGTGATGGGCGGAGCGGCTGGTATCGGGCGTATCGGCGGCAGCGCGGTCGAGTCGATGGCCCGTCAGCCGGAGGTCGCCGGCAACATCAGCACGGCCATGATCATCACCGCAGCCATGATCGAGGGTGCGACGCTTTTCGCGGTTCTGGGGTGTTTTATCGCGGCGATTTCGTAGTTTCGCGGAGGTGGTGTCCGCTTCGTCGCGGGCATGGATGATTGAACGGTCATGATCAAACGACACGGCATCTTCCTTTCGGCTTGCGTCTGCGTTTTCCTGTGCGTCGTCGCTCCGACGATGGCGGCGGATGAGGCGCACGGCGCTTCCGAAGGTCCGAACCTGTTCACCGGCGACCTGGGGAACATCTTCTGGTCGCTGCTGACGTTTGTGGCGGTGATCGGCGTGCTGGGCAAGTTCGCCTGGAGGCCGATCCTAACGGCGTTGCAAAAGCGCGAGCAGTTCATTCACGATTCGCTGGCGCAGGCGAAATCGGATCGCGAAGCGGCTGAGGCGAAGCTCAAGGAGTATGAGCACCGTCTTCAGGAAGCGCGGACCGAGGCGTCGGCCATTGTCGACGAGGGGCGTCGTGACGCGGACGTGGTCCGGCAGCGCATCCACGCGGACGCCAAGAGTGAGTCGGATGCGATGGTGGCGCGCGCGAAACGCGAGATCGCACTGGCGCGGGATACCGCCGTCAAAGAGCTGTACACCCTGACGGCCAATCTCGCGACCAGCGTTGCGGGAAAGATCATTCAAAAAGAACTCGACGCTTCCGAGCATGAGCGACTCGTGTCCGAGGCTGTCGCAGCCATGGGCGATCTGCAAAGCAGCGGTCGTTAGGTGAGTTGACCTATGTTACCGGTAGATGACGTCGGAATCGCGATCGCGGACGTGTACGGCAAGGCGCTGCTGAAGCTGGCGGGTGACGCCGGCGCGGCTGCGCCGATGCTCGAGGAATTCGGCGGGCTGGTGGTCTACGTCAACAGCAACTCCGACTTCGAGTTTTTTCTGACCAGCGTGACCGTCGACACCGAAGCCCGTCGGGCGACGCTCGAGAAGGCGATGCGCGGACCGGCCAGCGACCTGCTGGTCGACTTTCTGCAGATTCTCAACGGCAAGGACCGTCTGCCGCTGCTCGAGCAGATCTATGTGCGGTATCGCCTGGCGTATGAGGCGGATCGCAAGCAGATCGAGGTGACAGCCACCACGGCGACGCCGTTGTCGGGCGGGACGCGCGAGTCCTTGCTGGCGGCGCTTCGCAAGCACACCGGGCAGGAGCCGATCCTGACGGAGAAGGTGGACGGGGCGCTGATCGGAGGATTGGTGGTCCATGTGGGCGACGAGAAGATCGACTTCAGCGTGGCCAACCGGTTGCGAAGCTATCGTTCGGCATTCTTGACCCGCGCGTCGCTTGAGATTCACGGCGGGCGTGAGTATTTCAAGGAGGTTTGAGGGATCCGAGCCGCGACCGCGAGGGAGCGGTTGATGTCCTTCGTGAACTGTCCCCTCCCTTACGGTCGGGGCTCGGATAGAGCGGTCGTTTGATCGCTGGAAGAAAACCAGGTAACTGAAAGCAGGCCGATGAAATTCAAAGTTGATGAGATCTCCAGCGTTCTCCAGGAGGAGATCCAGAAGTATCGAACCGGCGTGGACGTCTCCGAGGTGGGCCGGGTGATCGCTGTGGGCGACGGCATCGCCCGCGTGTACGGACTCAGCAACGCGTTCGCGTCCGAGCTGGTCGAGTTCGCGAACGGCGAACTGGGACAGGTGCTCAACCTGGAAGAGAACTCTGTCGGTGTGGCCATTCTCGGCGACTACCTGGGCATCAAGGAAGGCGACGAGGTCAAGCGGACCGGCCGCCTGCTGAGCATCCCGGTCGGCGACGCCATGATCGGTCGCGTGGTGGACCCGATGGGTCGTCCGCTCGACGGTCGCGGCGTGATCGAGACGCCGCACACGCAGCCGCTGGAGGTCATCGCGCCGGGAATCGCCGGTCGCCAGCCGGTGACCCAGCCTTTGCAGACGGGAATCAAGGCGGTCGACAGCATGATCCCCATCGGCCGCGGTCAGCGCGAACTCATCATCGGTGACCGCAAGACCGGCAAGACAGCCATCGCGCTGGACACCATTATCAATCAGAAGGGCGGCGACGTGCTGTGCTTCTACGTTGCGATCGGGCAGAAGGAATCGACGGTTGCGAGCGTGGTGGAGGTCCTCCGCGAGAACGGCGCGATGGACTACACCGTCGTGGTCACGGCCAGCAGTTCGATGCCGGCGCCACTTCAGTTCATTGCCCCGTACGCCGGGTGTGCGATGGCTGAGTACTTCATGTACAACCATGGAAAACACACGCTGTGCGTGTACGACGACTTGTCGAAGCAGGCGGCTGCCTACCGTCAGATGTCGCTGCTGCTGCGTCGTCCGCCGGGTCGTGAAGCCTATCCGGGCGACGTTTTCTACGTCCATAGTCGACTGCTCGAGCGTTCGTGCAAGCTGGCTGAGCGTCGCGTCGTCGTGGAGAAGGGCGCGCCCGACGACGCGAAAAACGGCGTCGACGGCAAGGAGTACATGGGCGTTCCGGGCATTGAAGAGTCGAAAGATGCGATGGACAAGCTCGGGGCCGACGGCCACGAAGTTCGCGTGGACCCGACCAGCGGCGGATCGCTGACGGCGTTGCCGATCATCGAGACGCTCGAAGGCGAGGTGTCAGCCTACATCCCGACGAACGTTATCAGTATTACCGACGGTCAGATCTATCTCGAGCCGAACCTGTTCTTCGCGGGCGTTCGGCCGGCGGTCAACGTCGGCATCAGCGTTTCCCGAGTCGGTGGGAACGCTCAGCGAAAGAGCATGAAGAAGATCGCCGGATCCCTGCGGTTGGACTTGGCTTCCTTTCGTGAACTCGAAGCCTTCGCCCAATTGGGCACGGATCTCGACGCAGCCACACAGAAGCAGCTCGATCGCGGGTATCGCATGGTTGAGCTACTCAAGCAGCCGCAGTTCATGCCGTACCATGTCAACGACCAGGTGCTCAGCATTTTCGCGGGAGCGCAGGGGTTCCTCGACGACATCGCCCTGGACAGGGTGCGCGAGTTCGAGGCGGGCATGCTCAAGCACTTCCACGGCGAGTTCCCCGAAGTCGTCGACGAACTTGATCGGACCGGAGCGCTTGGGGACGAACTCAGCGCGAAGATCAAGACGATCATCACCAATTTCAAAGGAACGTTTTCCTAGTGTGTTGTCTTGGCACTGACGACGTCTTTACGATCAGAGCCGCGACCGTCAGGAAGCGGTCTGGGGGCGTCGCAACGCACCGCTTCCTTGCGGGCGCGGATCTGAGAACTGGAACTCGCGCCAAGCACTGCAATGCGCATTGGACCGAATGCGGCGAATGCATGCGAACGATGGACACGGTTGAGTAACGATGGCGAAGTCACGTGCGATAGCTGTGCGGCGTAAAGCCGTCGGCAGCATCAAGAAAATCACCCACACGATGCAGCTCATCGCCACGGCTGGGTTTCAGAAGGCGCTGGGCAAGAGCGTCGGAACGAAGCCGTACACCGAGAAGATCACCGAGTTGGTGCGGCAAGTGTCAGCGGCTGGCGGTGACGTGGACCATCCGCTCCTGAAGTCGAACACCGAGACCACCCGGCGAGCGGTCCTGCTTCTGACGTCCAATCGCGGATTCTGCGGGTCGTACAACGGCAATCTGCTACGAGCCGCGATGTTGTTGATCCGCGAGCATGAACGAGCAGCCGCCGAGACCGATCTGTACGTCGTCGGCAAGAAGGGTGTGAACTACTTCAAGTTCCTGGGGAAGGAGATGCGCCGCACCTATCCCGACATGCCCGATGCGCCGGCGTTCGGCGACATCGAGCCGATCGCGACGGACTTCATGCAGCAGTACGAATCGGGTGCGTACGCCTCGATCCACGTCGTGTACATGAAATTCCTCAGCGCCGCTCGCCAGCAGGCCGAGGCGATTCAATTGCTGCCGATCCAGGCCGACGCGGGCGGCGACGGTGGGAAGTCCGCGTCCGCGGGCGCCGGCGTCGAATACGATTTTTCTCCGGAACCGGGCGCGTTGCTGGCGGAGTTGCTGCCGGTGACGGTCAAGGTCCGCCTATTCCAGTGTGTCAACGATGCGGTGGTCAGCGAGAACGTCGCTCGGATGGTCGCGATGAAATCCGCCACCGATGCCGCGGAAGAGATGGGTAAGTTGCTCGGTCAACAGTTCAACCGCGCCCGGCAATCGCAAATTACAATGGAACTGCTTGATATCATGGGCGGAGTCGAAGCCCTTAAGTAGGATGCGAATTGCGAATGTCGAATAGCGAATAGCGAATGAAGGAGGAAACGCCGAGACGCGACATCGAGGAGCGGACGTTTCGGTTTGCGGTTCGCATGGTAAAGATGGCCCGGGCAATTCCTCGGACTGGTGCGAACGCCGTGATGATCAATCAGGTCATGCGGTGCGGAACCAGCGTCGGAGCGAATGTCGAGGAGGCTCATGGCGCGCCGTCGAAAAAGGACGTTGTCCGCAAGATGAACGTCGCGCGGGCGGAGGCACGCGACGCGCACGATTGGCTTCGATTATTGAGCGAGACTGGAATCGTCGCGGCGAATCAACTTGAATCGCTGACCGACGAAGCCGACCAGTTGGTCCGGATTCTCACGGCGATCGTCAAGAACGCAAGAGAGCAGCAATAGGCGAGACAGCATGACGCATCGCATTCCGCAATTCGCTATTCGCTATTCGACGTTCTAAATTCACTGGAGTAGCTATGACTGCAACGAACGGAAACAACGTCGGCCACGTAAGCCAGGTCATCGGGTCCACCCTCGATGCCGAATTCAAAGAGAGCGCGCTTCCTGCGATCTACAACGCGCTGACGGTGGAAGTCGGTCGCAAGCACGGCGAAGTGACCAAGACCGAGACGCTGTGGTGTGAAGTCGCGCAGCATTTGGGCGGCGGACGTGTTCGGGCGATCGCGCTCGGATCGACCGACGGTCTGCAACGCGGCGTCGACGTTTGCGACACCGGCGCGCCGGTGAGCGTTCCGGTCGGCAACGCGACGCTGGGCCGGGTTTTCAATTTGATCGGCGAGCCGATCGACGGGCGCGGGCCGGTTGCGGCTGAAACACGTCGCGCGATTCATCGTCCCGCGCCGATTCTGGCCGACCTGACCCCCAAGACCGAAATCCTCGAGACCGGCATCAAGGTCGTCGATCTGCTAGCGCCCTTCGTTCGCGGCGGAAAGATCGGGCTGTTCGGCGGAGCCGGGCTGGGCAAGACGGTCATCATCCAGGAGATGATCGCCCGTATCGCCCGGGAGCACAGCGGATTCTCCGTGTTCGCCGGCGTCGGCGAGCGGACCCGCGAGGGCAACGACCTGTGGCTCGAAATGCAGGAGGCTGAGTTCAAGGATTCCGAAGGCAAGACCAAGAAGGTCATCGAGCACACGGCGATGGTCTTCGGTCAGATGAACGAGCCGCCCGGTGCCCGTCTTCGTGCGGCGCTGGCAGCGCTCACCATGGCTGAGTATTTCCGAGACGAGTCCGGTACCGACACGCTGCTGTTCGTCGATAACATCTTCCGTTTCTCGCAGGCCGGTTCGGAAGTGTCCGCGCTGCTGGGTCGAATGCCGTCGGCCGTGGGGTATCAGCCGACGCTCGGTACCGAGATGGGCGAGTTGCAGGAACGCATCACATCGACCAAGGCGGGTGCGGTGACCAGTGTGCAAGCCAGTTACGTCCCGGCGGACGACCTGACCGACCCCGCGCCAGCCACCACGTTCACGCACCTCGATGCGTTCGTCGTGCTGAACCGGGCCATCAGCGAGAAGGGTATTTATCCGGCGATCGATCCGCTGGCTTCGACGTCGCGTATTGTCGACCCGCAGTACGTTGGCGAAGAGCACTACGCCGTCGCTCGGCGCGTGCAGGGCATCTTGCAGCGTTATAAGGAACTGCAGGACATTATCGCGATTCTCGGCGTCGATGAATTGAGCGAAGAGGACAAGCTGGTTGTGGCGAGGGCACGAAAAATCGAGCGGTTCATGTCCCAGCCATTCTACCTTGCGGAGCAGTTCACCGGTTTCGAGGGCAAGTACACGCCGCTGACCGAGACCATTAGGTCGTTCACCGAGATTTGTGACGGCAAATGGGATCATCTGCCCGAGCAGGCGTTCATGTACGTCGGCGGTATCGAAGAGGCCGCCGCCAAGGCGGAGAAGATGAGTTCGGCTGCGTAGCAAGCGCGCTCCTCCTGAGGGTTTCGTACGATGGCAGACTCCAAGACACTACACTGCAATCTGATCACACCGGACCGTCAGGTGTTCGAGTGCGACGCGACGTCGATTTCACTCCCGGCGCATGATGGGTCGGTCGGGTTTCTGACCAACCGCGCCCCCTTGCTGTGCAAGCTGGGCGTTGGTGAGCTGACCGTTGAATCACCGGGATCGACGCATCGCTATTTCCTGGACGGCGGGTTCGCGCAAATGCTCAACAACGATCTGACCATTCTCACCGAGCACGCCGAGGAGTCGGCGGGGATCAGCGCCGCGTCGGCTGACGCTGATTTGGCGAATGCAGCAGCCATGACCGCCTCGGACCCCGCGTCCCGCGCGGGCAAAGACGCCGCGCTCGCCCGTGCGCGGGCGCGCAAGCGTATCGCGTCGTCCCGCCGATAAACACGTACGCCGGATCGCGCCGATCTTGGAATTCACAGGTCTCGCGTGACGCGCTCACACCTCTCCGACGCACCCAAACAGACGCCACGTGACGAACATTGGCATATTCTGAGGCTGACGCTACACTTCCGGGTGTCAATGCGTTGTGGGTCGGGGGCGTGAGGCGGCGCCGTTGCTCACCGTTGCGAGCCTATCAAGGCTATTGGAGGAATGCTCATGCTCACGCTCACCTTTCTGGGTGTCGGCAGCGCGTTCGCCAAGCGGAATCTCCATGCGAACGCCCTCATCGAATCTTGGCAGAACGGCCCCCCGGCACAATCGGAGCCGGACGACACGCTGCTTCTGGATTTCGGAGGCACGGGGCCGCTGGCGCTGCATCAACTTAAGGCCAAACCCGGCTTCGAGTACCTCGCACGTGGTTCGATCGTCGACTACAACCGCATCCGGCGGATCTTCATCACGCATCAGCACGCCGACCACATCGGCGGACTGGAAGAACTGTCGTTCATGAACGTGTTCGCGCTGTCTGGCGGCGGGGGCAAAGTGTTCAAGCCGCAGATCATCAGTTCGATGAACATCCTGGTGAACCTCTGGGACACGTCGCTCAAGGGCGGCATGAGCCCCATGCCGGGGCGGTACGCCCTGCTGCAGGACTACTTTTTCATTCTCGCGCTGCGGTCGACTGCCGGCGGCTACGAGCCGTTTCAGATGGCCAAGCAATACGAGTTCGAGATTTTCCCCACGGATCACATTCGGATCGAACGGAAGTACGATTGGCCTTCCTACGGCGTGTGCATCAGCGACACGCAGACGGGTGAGTCGGTGTTCTTCTCCGGTGATACGCGGTTCGACTTCGACAGCTATCGCGAGCGGATGACCGCCGCCAAGATGAACTTCCACGATACGCAGTTGGACGACGACCCCGCTCCGGTGCATGCGCTCCTGAGCGAGCTCCGCACCATGCCCGACGACGTGAAGAAAAAGACGTATCTCTATCACTACGGCGACACGTGGGATCAGCCCGAGAATGATTTCGTGGCTGACGAGTTCGCCGGTTTCGCCAAACCGCACCACCGCTACGTCCTGTTCGAGTAGCCGGCGTCACCGATTGGCGTATTGCAGGTACTTCATCCGCCTCACACATATCAGAAGGTAAACTACCGCCAGGGCCAGGTTGGTGTAGAACCAGACGGTCGCGATCCTGTCGGAACGCACGCGAGTCAGCGTGAACGTCCCCACGCCTGCCCACAAGGGATATATCCAACTGGTCAGCGCGACGAGCTGAAACGCGGCGTTGAGCCGGTTGCGCCGGCAGCGCCGCGATGTCGCGAGCCCGATCAGCGACACCGCGCCGGAGGCGAGCACGAAGTAGCACCACGCGACGAGCAACCCGATGAGCAACGCCACGATTGGAAAAAAGAACAGCCATCGTAGCGGATCGGGGAGACCTCGGAAAATGAGGATGGCGAGAACGAAGCCGCCGCCGCCGGCTGCGGCGGTCGCAGCCAAGCTCACGACAACTGTCTTGACGAGGAGCCGAGAGCGTTCTCCGGTCGTGATTGATCGCAGCAAGGGCTCCGGGCTGCGAAACACCGCGAGCCCGCACGTTAGCACGAAATTCGCTGGGCCGCGATAAAGGGCGTTGATCGAGCGGCGCGTTCCGTCCGCCACTGACGGCGCGATCGGTCGTCCGCACTCGGGACACCGCCCCGCGATGTCGAGGTGGGAGAGATTGTACCCGCACCACTCACATAATGGATCGACGGTCCGATGTTCGCGCGGCCGGTCCACGGTAAGCGCTCGTACGTAGCTCGCAATCGACCAGACGATCACCAGCGCCAAAGTTGTGAGGAGGAGCACGCCGTTGCCGTTATTCAAGTCCCAGTGCGCGATCGCGTGGAGCATAAGGGCGACGCCGCCCGCGACCCACCACAGATGGGCGACGTATAGCCAACTCACACGCACCGCAAAGCGCCATGACTCGGAGACCGGCTCGTCGGCCCCGCACCAGCACGTCATCAGCGTTGCCACTGCCAAAAACACGGCTTCGCCGGCGAGGAGCATGAGGATTAGGGCGGCGTACAAGTCGCCCAGGACATACCACGCCGGGTTGAAGCGGAATGCGATCGCGAAGCTCTCAACGGAACCTGTCGCGATCACCAACCATGCAAGACACGCGACACCCAGCCAGTGGATAAGATACACTTGCAACATGGGCGTGCGGGCGTGGGCCAGGGCGACGCGCCGCGGCTGGAATGGGAAGAGCAGGAGTGTGCTGAACGCGTTCAACCGTTAGGTGCTCCCAGTGGTTCTCAATGCTCGATTCAACGGCGATGTACCGTGGACGACCCTCGGTCCACAAGGGATCCCCGGCTGCGGACATTGCACTGGACGTGGCGCCGGATAAGATCAATCGTATCGTCACCACTTGTGAGTGGCGTCGCCCGCGACTGATGTTCGCAGAGAGCACCGCCGCCCGCAAGGGGTCGTGCTCATGGGAGCTACCGAACCGACACCTGAGCGAGGATCGACTTGCCCGCACGGATGATCCCATTCGGACTGCCGCAACGGACTGAGTCCTGGATGCTCGGACGCGCGGACGCGTTGTTGGCTGAGAGGCGCGCCCGGCGGAGCTGTCGGTATTTCAGCGATAAGCCCGTTCCACGCGAGCTGATCGAGCGACTCGTTGCGGTGGCTAACACAGCCCCAAGCGGCGCCAACTGTCAGCCGTGGCGCTTCGTCGCGGTGGACGACCCCGAGGTCAAGCGGGAGGTGCGCGTCGCGGCCGAAGCGGAGGAGCGAGAAAGTTACGAACACCGTATGCCGCAGCCTTGGCTCGACGCGCTCGAACCCATCGGCACCGACGCGCACAAACCGTTCCTCGAAATCGCGCCTTGGCTGGTGCTGATCTTCCGCGTCGACTGGGAAATCGTCGACGGCGAGAAACACAAGAGCTACTACCCGATCGAGTCCGTTGGGCTCGCCGCGGGGCTGTTTCTGATGGCGTGTCATCAGTCGGGATTGGCGACGCTCACGCACACGCCGAGCCCGATGCGATTCTTGCGGCGTATCCTGAATCGCCCCGACAACGAGAAGCCCTTCCTGCTCGTCCCGGTGGGGTACCCGGCTGACGTCTGCACCGTCCCCGACCTGCCCAAGAAAAGCGTCTCGGAAGTTCTGCAATGGAATCGGTAGATTCGCGCGACCCATCATCCGACGCCAACGCGAATTTCGCGAAGCCGACCCTCGGTGAGGGACCACCCATTCACTGGACGGTGTCGCCGGGGGAGAAGGCAGCCGTCACCGGCGACAACGCCCCCGACTGGTCTGATCTTGTAAATGACCCGAGCGCGACGCTCGTGAAAAGCAACACCGTTCGCCAGGTCTGGCGCATCCGACGTGATGACCGAGATTGGTACGTGAAGGACTTCGGGCTCACGTCGACGCGAGCCGGACTGCGACAGCGACTGCGAGGCTCGGATGCTCACATCGAGTATCGCGCGGGACATGGCGCTGCGGAGCGTGGCGTTCCGTGCGTCAGAGTCATCGCACACGGAGAATCACGACGGCGAAGCCTGCTTGTCACCGAAGCTGTGAGCGGCGCGGCGACCTTGGCGGACGCATGGCAGGAGGCGTGCGAATCCAGCTCGCGCGGTCGCCTCGACGGGATGATGAAAGCGACCGCCGGACTCCTCGCCAAAGCCCACACCGCCGGTTTCCTGCATGGCGACGATCATCCGCGCAACATCCTGATCGCACCGGATGGTGATGGCGCGGCGCGGGCTGTCTATGTGGACGTCGCCCGCGCCCGGGAGAAGAGCGGCATCTCCGACACTGAGGCGGCCGCCAGTGTCGCCCAATTGCATCAGTGGTTCCGGCTGCGCTCCGAAAGGCATCTTCGACTGCGTTTTCTATGGACCTACTGCGTGCGTCGATCGAGTGGTGACGCGCGATCCGCGCGCCAACTTCTCCGGCGCATCAGCCCGATCGTCTACGCCGAAACACACACGCAGGCTGCGAGACTTTGGGCCAAGCGCGACCGACGCATTCTGGGGACGAACGCGTATTTCGCGCGGATCGCATTGCCCGGCGGCGCGCGAGCCCATGTCACACTGCGATTCCGCCAGCGGGCGCTGTTCCCGATGCCGAGTCTCCCGGATCAAGCCGTCGACGCGTGGCAGGCGCGCATCGATACGCTGGAGCACTGCACCGACGTCGTCGCTCGAGGCGACTCGTCGCATCAAGAGGCGTTTGTCGCGGGCCACCGCTTGCGCAACCGCGACCTGCCCTGCCGCTGGCCGGCGGCGATGGTTACGGCGACCGGCGAAACCTCGGACATATTGTGGGTGGACGCCAACCCGCGCACCAAGCCGCTCTCGGATCACATGGCGGACATCGCCTTGGATGTCCCCGCGCGGCGGCGGGTCGTTGCGTCACTCGCCCGAATCTCGCGGTTGATGTCGGACCGTGGCGTGTGCCTCGGCACCGCGCCGGACACCGCGTTCGGCGTGACGCCCGACGGCGACGTCATCATCGACGCCCCGACGGCCGTCATCCTGAGCCACCGCGACCCTGTTCGCGACGGAGCCAAAACTTCACGAGCGTTGTACGAACTTGCGTTCCGTGGAAACTGGTTCCGCCGCACCGACGCCATTCGCTATCTCAAGGCGCTCGGCGCCGACGACTGGAAGGCGATGTGGCGACTGGTTGCATCGACGCTTCGGAGTTTCTGAGATGAACGCGGCGAGCGTCTGGGAACGTCTTTCCCTGGTGCAGGGTGACATCACCACGCAGCGCGTGGATGCCATCGTCAACGCCGCGAATTCGACGTTGCTCGGCGGCGGCGGGGTAGACGGGGCCATCCATCGAGCGGCGGGGTCGCAGTTGCTCGACGCCTGCCGTCCGCTCGGAGGATGCCCGACCGGCGGGGCCAAGATCACGCCGGGGTTCAACCTGCCGGCTCGTCATGTCATCCACGCCGTCGGTCCGCGCTACCGCGACGGCGCGCACGGCGAACCGGGGGCCCTCGCGTCCTGCTACCGAACCGCGCTGCAACTCGCAACTGACCACAACTGCGGCACCATCGCATTCCCCGCCATCAGCTGTGGTGTTTATGCCTATCCCATCCACGCCGCCGCCCGTGTGTCGATTCGGACGGTGGCTGATGTTCTGGGCGGCGCGGATCAACCGGTAACGGTGACGTGGGTCTTGTTCGACGAACCCGCATTCTCGGCGTATTCGAGCGCGCTTGCCGAGCTTCGCGCCGATCTGCGCGCGTAGCGATTCGCGTCGGCGACGAACACCCTTCGTCAGGCGGATTCGGCGCAGAGCTGCATCGCGAGCGACGCGCGGTCGCACCACGACGTGCGGGCGAGGCTCGTCGCGCTTCGATTCCAGAAATCGAGGTAGCCCTGTGCGTTGCGGCGCCACGTGAGTGTGCGGACATGGGCGAACGCTTCGTTGACTAGTTTGAGACGCTCGTCGGCGCGCGTGCGATAGTGGGCGACGAGGTCGGCCAACTGTTCGCCGTTGCCGCCGATGCGGAGAAAGGGACTGAAAGGCTCCTCGCGGACGTAGTCATCCTTGAGTTCATTGACGTGGGTGGCGACGACCATTCGTCGGCGTGCCATGGCTTCTTGAATGGCGAGTCGGCCGGACACAAACGCGAAG